>JARKQW010000239.1 GCA_029974695.1 Syntrophobacteraceae bacterium
GCTGGACCTCGCCCTTCTGGCTGACGGAGCCGGTGACGGCGATCCCCTGGAAAATGGGAATGCCGGACAGAGCGCTCAGCAGCACGTAGAGCTCCGTGCTCGAGGCGCTGTCTCCCTCGACCATGCCGTAGCTTTGTTCGAAGGAAAGAGTGGCCGTAAGGGAGATGGGCTTGTTGTGGGCAAAGCGTTCCTTGAGGAAGCTGGAAAGGGTGAGCAGGCCCTTGGTGTGGATGTTGCCGCTCATCTTGGATTCCCGGTCGATGGAAATCATCCCTTCCCGTCCCACGGAAACGTTGGCGGTAATGCGATTGGGTTTTCCGAAGACGTGATCGCCGGTCATGAGCACCGAGAGGCCGTTCACCTGGCCGACCTTATAGCCGTCGGTCTCCACCCAGAAGATGTCTCGTTCGGTCAGATCCTTGATTCGGTCCTCGATGAGGTTGGACCGGTAGGTGCGCTTGTCGATGGCTTCCTGGACGTGTTTGCGCTGGATGAATTCCGCCTGGTCCAGCCCCGCAAAGTAGTTGGCTTCCTTGAGCAGGTCGGAAATGCTGCCCATTTCGAGGCTCAGCTTCTTTTGATCCTGGGTGAGTTCCATGCTGTATTCTATCACCCGGGACACGCCCGACCGGTCCAGGTGGCGCAGTTGATGTTCCTTGCAATAGTGGCTCATCATCCGGGCGCACTCGAGAATCTTCTCATCCTTGCGGTCCATCTGGTCGTCCAGGTGGGCTTTGACCTTGAAGTACTTCTGGAACCGCTCGTCGTAGGTGTAGAGCAGCTGGTAGATGTAGGGGTCGCCCGCCAGCACGATCTTGCATTGGAGGGGAATGGGTTCCGGACGAATGGTGCGGGTGCTGAAAAGACCGTAAAGCTCCCCCAGGTCCTCGATCTTGATTTCCTGGTCCCGGAGGGCCCTCTTGAGGGCTTCGTACGTGATGTACCATCGCAGGAGGTCCAGGGCTTTCATGATGAGATAGCCGCCGTTGGCCTTGTGAAGGGCTCCGGGCTTGATCATGGTGTGGTCGGTGAAGAGGGCTCCGAACCAGGCCTGCCGCTCGATGGATCCGAAAATGTTGGGATAGGCCGGGTTGGATTCGATCACCACCGGGGCGCCCTTGGTCTCGGAGTTGTCGATGAGGACGTTGACCTCGTACTTGCGCAAGGAGGCCTCACGGGGGGGCATGGGGAAGGGAGCCCCGGGCTGCTGTTGCTGTTGGGCCTCGGGCTTCTTCTTGAATTCCTCGATGTTTTCGAGGATGTCTTCCTGCACCATCTTGAAATATTCGAGGACCTGGGGCTCGTCCTGGTACTTTTCCTCATAGCTGTCCATGAGTTGCCCGACCACGAAGAGGGCAATCTCGCTGTCAAGCTTCGAATGCTTCTGCTTGAATTCCTCCTCGGCCTCCCGGATCCTCTTGATGGCTTCCTTCATCTTCTCGTGGAGCTGGTCGCTCTTTTCCCGCAGGACCTTGCGGTCTTCCTCTTCGAGGTGGCGCAGGTCCTCCTGGGTCATGGGCTCGCCTTCCTTGTTGGCGGGAATGATCACCATGCCCACTTGGGAAAATTGGAGGATAAAGCCTTCGGCCTTGGCCTGGGCGGACAGCTCGTCGATGATCTCGCGCCGAAGCCGCTCGAAGGACTGGTGGACCTCGCTTTCCTTGGTCCGATAGTCGTCGCTGTCGAAAACCTCGGGGATCTTTGCCTGCAGGGTGTTGATGAACTCCTGCATGTCCTTTCTCAGCACTTTGCCTCGTCCCGCCGTGAGCTTGAGGCTCTTGGGCTTGTCGGTTTCCTTGAAGTTGTAGACGTAGCACCAATCGGGGGGGGTCGGTTCTTCCTTGGCCTGTTCCTCGAGATAGGTCTTGCCGATATAAGTAAGGCCGGCCTTGGGAGGCCCGGCAATGAAGATGTTGTAGCCGGACTCTTTCATCCCCATGCCGAACTTGATGGCGTCGATGGCCCGCTCCTGGCCGACGACCCGCTCTTCCAAGGCTTCGAGGGATGAGGTGTTTTCAAAGGGAAGGGAATCAAGGTCGACCGTGGCTCGCAAATCTTTGGCCGATAGCTCAGCAAATGCCTTCGACATCGGGATCTCCTCTGTTCAAGGGTGCAGTTCCTGGTGCGCAGGGGGGTACCCGGCGGCTCAACTGACGACCTCCAGCTTCACCCGTTTCTTATGGCTGGAAGCGGCTGCCTGCAAAACCGTTCGGATGGCGTTGATGGTGTTTCCGTTCTTGCCGATGATTTTCCCCAGGTCTTCGGGAGATATTTTCAACTCCAGCAAAACGGTGTCCTCGGCTTCCTGCTCGTTCAAGAAGACTTCCTCCGGATGGTCTGCCAGTGATTTCACAAGAAATTCAACTAGTTCCTTCATTTTACCCGTTTCCTCTTCCTTCCTTATGGCGATGCGGTGCAAGGCCCCGCCTTGCCTTTAGAGCTTGTCCATGACGGACCGCACCTTGAGCTCCGGGCTGCCGGGGCGGTCGCGACGATCGTCGATCTTTACCTGGGTGAGCACACGGGGAACCCCTCGGGCGAAGCAGCTCTCGTGCATTTGGCGAACGACCTTCCAGACCTCGTCCAGGTCACCGGAGATGATGGTGCCCATGGCAGTGAGCTCATAGGAAAGACCGCTGTGCTTCAACACTTTCAGGGCTCCCGCCACATAGTGGCTGAGACTCGTATCGGGCACCCCCAGGGGAACCACACTGACTTCCACAATGGCCATGGCTAGCTTCCTTCCCGAAAAGAATTCCAACCGGCGGCGGAAAGCATCCGGTTCAGACCCCGGAGAGTTCCCGCCAGGTGCTCCTCCCGGTGCGGCTCGAGGGTCAACACGGGTTTCATACCGCGGGAGCCGAGAAACCGGAACAGCCCGACGAAATCGATGGTCCCGTCCCCGATGGGAAGATGGGCGTCGCCGGAACCGTCGTTGTCGTGCAAATGGACCTCCCTCAAGCGATCCTGCAACTCATCGAGCCAGGCGGTCAAGGGGGTCCTCGAAAAGCTGTGCTGGTGACCCACGTCCAGGCAAAAGCCGAAATACGGGGACGGAATGCGTCCGAAGAGCTCCTTGTGGAGGTCCGGTCCGTATTCCCAGACGTTTTCCAGGAGCAAAGGCACCTGGAGGTCCTCTCCTCGACGTACCAGGATTTCCCACACGGTCAGGCTTTCGTCCAGCCATAGGGATCGGTGGCCGCCGTGGTGCCTCGGGTCGAAGCCCGTATGGCACACCACCTGGATGGGCCGGAAGGAATCCACGACGTCGAAGAACTGTTGGAGACGGCGCCGAGACGCCCGTCGAATGAGCGGGTCGACGCTCCCCGGGCTCAGATCCCAAAAGGGACCGTGCAGGGTGATGCGGCACCCTTCCCTTCGCAATTGGCTCACGACCGCGACGATCTCGGGACGGGAAAGCTCATCAAGAACCGTTGCCTCAATCCCTATTTCCACGTTTAGCCGAAGATGCAGAATAGTGTCCACATATTTCGGCAGTTCTCTCCAAGGTATGTTCACGTGGACGGATCGCAAGAGGCTCTGCAGCTTTTCTTCGGGTTCCGGAGGCACTCGGACTCTCTTCCTAATCGCGGGTGGCGGTTTCCACCCTGAAATAACCGGCACGGCGCCTATTCATCGCCATTTATAGTAGAAATTGGTGGATTGGACAGTAAAATTCTGCCATGCTGGCGGACAAAACCGGAAAGGACGACGAGGCTCATGAAGCAGATAGTCTACGATCAATTGCGGGAACTCGACTATTTCAAGATTCGGGACTACCTGGACGAAAACGTGGAAAAGGGAACCCTGGAAGGGATCTACCAGGTGGATCTGCCCCCGGGCCTTCATTCGAGAACTCAGGCCGAGCATGCCCGGTGTCAGGGGTTCTACTTTGCCGTAAACCTCGATCGAAACCAGGTAGCCTTCGAACTGTTGATTCGGAGCCGCCAGGTCCTTCGATGCAGCTGCATCGGGTACGCAACCCCCGAGCAGAGGGACTATATTTTTGCCTTTGCCGACCAGGTGCTCGAGGACCTGGGAATCCGGATCTGATCTCCCCTGCTCCCCTCATCCCACCTTTTCGGGGAACGGGTGAAGGAGGAAGTCGGCCAACACCAACATCACCATGGCTTCGCATACGGGAACGATGCGGGGGATGGCCGACACGTCGTGGCGTCCCCGGATGCGGATCTTCGTGGGTTTGCCCTCGGCGGTGATGGTCTGCTGAACCTTTGAAATGGAGGGAATGGGCTTCACGGCAGCTCGAAGAACGAGATCGGCCCCCGTGGAGATGCCTCCCAATACCCCTCCGGCATGATTGGATTCGTAGCCCTCGACGGTAAGGGGGTCGTTGTGCTCGCTGCCCAGCATGTCCGCGGCGGCGAAGCCCTCCCCGACCTCGACTCCTTTGACGGCCCCGATGGACATGAGGGCCGCGGCCAGGCGGGCGTCCAGCTTATCGAAGACCGGCTCCCCCAGGCCGGGGGGGCAGCCCTGGGCTCGAACCTCGACGATGCCCCCCACCGAATCCCCGGCGGCTCGCACTTCGGCCAGCCGCTCCTCCATGGCTTTTGCCGCTTCCATATCCGGGCAGTAAAGGAGATTTTGGTCGACGGCGTCCGCGTCGAACCTGCGGCAACGAATGCCCCCCAGGGATATGGTGTAGGCCTGCACCCGGATGTCGTACTGCCGGAGAAATTTGCGCGCCACGGCGCCCGCGGCCACGCGCGCCGCAGTTTCCCTTCCCGAGCTGCGGCCTCCCCCCCGCCAATCCCGGACGCCGTACTTCTGATCGTAGGTCCGGTCCGCATGCCCCGGGCGATAGACCATGGCCAGGGGCTCGTAGTCCCGGCTCCGAACATCTCGGTTGCGGATGGTGAGGCTGATGGGAGTACCCATGGTGACTCCCTCGAAGACGCCGGAAAGGACCTCCACCCGGTCGGTCTCCTGCCGGGAGGTGGTGAGGCGTTTTCCCGGCCTGCGGCGCTCGAGGTCTTTCTGAATGTCCTCGACGGTCAGGGGGATTCCCGGGGGACATCCGTCGATGATCACCCCCAGTCCCGGGCCGTGGGACTCCCCCCACGTGGTGATGCGGAACAAACGGCCAAACGAGTTTCCTGCCATATCTGTGCTCCGGATTCGCAATAAACCTTGCCCAAATGCGGATTCTTGACACTCTTGAGGAAAAAGTTATCCTTTAAATCTGAGACAAGGGAAAGACAGCAACCATGGTTCCACCTTCTTTCCGGGAGGAGCAGCGATGGGAGATCGTACTCCCGATTTTCGAGAAGACCTGAAAGACCGGGTCGAGGAGGAGCTCGACGAACCTCCCATGTACCGAGTCCTATTGCATAACGACGATTACACCACCATGGAATTCGTGGTGGAAGTCCTCCAGCAGGTGTTTCACAAGTCCCCCTCGGAAGCTACCCGAATCATGCTCCTCGTTCACAAGAGCGGCACCGGGCTCTGCGGAGTCTACACCGAGGAAATCGCCGAAACGAAAGTCGCCCTGGTCCATCACCTGGCCAGGAAAAACGGATATCCTCTCCAGTGTAGCATGGAAGAAGCGTAAATGATCAACAGAGAATTGGAACTGACGTTTTCAGCGGCGGTCAAGGAAGCCAAGAGCCGGCGTCACGAGTTTCTCACCCTCGAACACATCCTCTTTGCCCTGCTCCACGACCTCACGGGCAGGAAGATCCTCTTCCACTGCGGCGCCGACCTGGACGAGCTCAAAACCCGTCTCGAGAAGTTCTTCGCCGAAAGGGTCGAGAAGCTCCCCGAAGGCACCCAGCACGATCCCATGCAGACCATCGGGGTCCAGAGGGTCCTCCAGCGGGCCATCATGCACGTGCACGGAGCGGAGAAAAAGGAGGTGGACGCCGGGGACGTTCTCGCGGCCATGTTCTACGAGGAGAGTTCCTATGCCGTGTATTTTCTCAAGTCCCAGGGGGTGAGTCGGCTGGATGTGTTGAATTACATTTCCCACGGCATATCCAAGGTGGGGGACCCCGGCATGGAAGAAGAACCGGGACAAGCGATCCAGCCCCGCCTGCAGGGTGCGGCTCAGGAGACGCGAAGGGCCTCGGCCCTCGAGTCCTTTACGGTGAACCTCATCCGGAAGGCGGCCGATGGGCTCATCGATCCCCTCATTGCCCGGGAAGAGGAAATCCTTCGGACCCTCCAGATCCTGGGGCGGCGCACCAAGAACAATCCCATCTTCGTGGGAGACCCGGGGGTGGGAAAGACGGCCATTGCCGAGGGGCTTGCCCTGAAAATTCAACGGGGCGAGGTCCCGGACGCTTTCAAGAACATCGAGATCTATGCCCTGGACATGGGGGCCGTCCTGGCGGGGACCAAATTCCGAGGCGACTTCGAGGCTCGGCTCAAAGCCATCCTTCAAGAGCTGAAACGAAAGCCGGGAGTCATCCTTTTCATCGACGAGATTCACACGGTGGTGGGGGCGGGGGCCACCAGCGGCGGTTCCATGGACGCGTCCAACATTCTGAAGCCCGTCCTGGTCACGGGCGGACTGCGCTGCATCGGTTCCACCACCTATGAAGAATATAAGAACCACTTCGAGAAGGACCGGGCCCTGAGCCGACGGTTCCAAAAGGTGGAAATCCACGAGCCTTCCGTGGAGGAGACCTACAAAATCCTTCTCGGGTTGAGGTCTTACTACGAAAAGCATCACGGGGTCCGGTACACCGACGCGGCCTTGCGGGCCGCCGCGCAACTGGGGGCCCGGCACATCAACGACCGTTACCTTCCCGACAAGGCCATCGATGTGATCGACGAGGCGGGGGCCGCCCTGCGCCTCAAAAAGGATCGGCGGGTGCGAAGAATCGTCGGTCCCAAGGACATCGAACAGGTGGTGGCCCGCATTGCCAAGATCCCCGCCCGCAGTGTTTCGTCCTCGGATCAGCTCCGTCTTCACAGCCTGGAGAACGAGTTGCGTTCCCAGGTGTTCGGGCAGCAGGCCGCCATCGAGGCTCTGGCCAAAGCCATCAAGCGATCCCGGGCCGGGTTGCGCGTTCCCGACAAGCCCATCGGGTCTTTCCTCCTCATCGGTCCTACCGGGGTCGGAAAAACCGAGGTGGCTAAACAACTGGCCCAGATTCTCGGGGTCCATTTCCTGCGCTTCGACATGAGCGAATACATGGAGAAGCACACGGTCTCCCGCCTCATCGGTGCTCCCCCCGGCTACATCGGGTTCGATCAGGGAGGACTCCTCACGGATGCCATTCGGAAATACCCTTACACCGTTCTGCTGCTTGACGAGATCGAAAAGGCTCACCCGGACATCTTCGGCATTCTCCTCCAGGTCATGGACCATGCGTCCCTCACGGACAACAATGGAAAGAAAGCCGACTTTCGTAACGTCATCTTACTCATGACTTCCAACGCCGGGGCCCGGGAGATGAGCAGCCCGTCCATCGGGTTCGGCGCCCAGGAAGGGGATTCGAGGGTGGCCAAGGGGATGAAAGCG
>JARKQW010000245.1 GCA_029974695.1 Syntrophobacteraceae bacterium
GGAACCTTTTTCGAAGCCCAACAACACGAGTGCCAGTGCCTGGTCACACACCACCCCCTCCTCTTCCAACCCCTCACTCAGGTTCGTCCGGATCAATATCCGGGAAATCTTCTGGCCAGGGCCATCCGCAATGAGATCGCCCTGGTGGTCGCCCATACCAACCTGGATGTTTCCCGGGAAGGCACCAACGATCAGTTGGCAAAGCTCCTGGAACTTCGAGACCCCGACCCCTTGCAAGTGAATCCCCGGTGGGAGGGAGAGGCTCAGTACCTCGGGATGGGGCAGGTGGGGAACCTGTGCCGTGCGGTCAGCCTCGATGAGCTTGTGGACCGGCTTCGCAAACTCTTCGGCAGTGCGGACCTTCGCGTCGTGGGAACCCCCGCCGGGAAGATTCACCGCGTCGCCCTCTGCACCGGAAGCGGCGGAAACCTGGTGGACCTTGCCGTCTCCCGGGGAGCCCACTGCTACATCACCGGGGATCTCAAGTACCATGAAGCCCAGAAGGCGATCGAGGCCGGGTTGGTCCTGGTGGACGTGGGCCATTTCGCATCCGAGCGGATCGTCCTCGAGCCTTTGGCCAAATACCTGGAATCCCAGGCGAAGACACGAAAGCTGGAGCTGGAGGTCCTGGAATCCGGCTTGGAACGGGACCCGTTCACCACTCACCGAGGCTTCGGCTGACACGAAGGGCCGGACAGGATGTGGGCTCTTCGGAGAATATCCCGCTATTGCATGAAGGAGGTTGGCATTGCTGGAACAGCTTAGATACTTGATTCAATACCAGATCCTGGAAGACAAGAAGGCGGCGCTGATCCGCAGTTGTGAGGATGCCCCCGCCAGGGTTTCCGAACTGGAAAAGGAATTCGAACACTTCGAAGCCGAATACCTTTCCAGGAAGGCGGAGTACGAACACGCCAAGAAGATGCATCGTGCTGCGGAACAGACCATTGCGGACCTCGAGGCGAGAATCCAGCGCAGCAAGCGCCGGATGAACGAGGTCAAAACGAACAAGGAATACCAGGCAATCCTCAAGGAGATCGAAGAAATCAAGAAGGAGATCGGCGTCAACGAGGACGCAGTTCTGGGTTTCCTGGAAACCATTGAAACCCTGGGCCGCGAGCTCAAAGCCCGATCCAAAGAGCTGGAGGAGCGCAGGAAAGCGCTGGAACAGGACAAAGCCGTCCTGAAGGCCGAGAGCGACAAGCTCAAGGAACGCCTCGATCGGTTCGAAGCGGCCCAGGAGCAGGTGCGGGAAAAACTGAAACCGGACCTCCGAAAGCGTTCGGAAAACCTCATTACGAGGCAGGCGGGGATTGCCGTGGCTGCGGTTGAAAACGGGGTATGCCAGGTGTGCCGTCTGAATATCCCCCCCCAGAAGTTCATCGAGCTCCAGCGAGACGAGAGCATCATGCAGTGTCCCCATTGCCATCGGTTCATCTATTGGCCCGGACATGAGGCATACTCGGTCCCCGAAGAGGAAACGGAAAACCTCTGAGAAAGCCCGCCCGGGGTATTGCCGTACACCCCCTTTTCGATGCCCGGGGGGATGAACGAGGCCCGATCGAGACTCCCCATTTCTTCGAGGGCGGACGACCGAAACCGTAGGTTCGCCCTCCCCCGGCATCCCCCCACCGCAGGTCCCGGTCTCCGGGGGCTCCCAAGCGGTCACCACCGTCGACCCCTGGGGGATGAATTGTTTTCCCAAGCGGATCCGCAAGGGTCTTCCGGGATCGCATCAGCCTCGAAGGACAAGTCACTCACCCGTCAGGAAAATGGTTGCCATTTGGGGAAGGCTGTACTATGAAAATGGCGCCTTTTTCTGCTTTTCGTTTCCCGAGGATATTGAGCGAGGTTTGGAATCAATGGCCACTTACGGCTTGAAGCTTTTTGCCGGGAACAGCAACCCGGAACTGGCGCAGCAGATCTGCAGCAATCTCGAAGTTTCCCTGGGAAGGGCCCTGGTGAGCACCTTCAGCGACGGGGAGATCCGCATCGAAATCCAGGAGAACGTGCGGGGTGCCGACATCTTCGTGGTTCAATCGGGGGCCCATCCCGTGAATGATCACCTCATGGAACTCCTGGTGATGATCGATGCCATGAAGCGAGCCTCGGCCCGCAGGATCACCGCCGTAATTCCGTACTACAGTTACGCTCGTCAGGATCGCAAGAACAAGCCCCGCGTTCCCATCACCGCCCGGTTGGTGGCGGATTTGATCACACGGGCGGGCGCCCACCGAATCCTCACCATGGACCTCCACGCCGGACAGATCCAGGGTTTTTTCGACATCCCCGTGGACAACCTGTACGCCTCCCCGATTCTGCTTCCTTACATCCGCGAACATTTCAACAGCAACCTGGTCATCGTCTCGCCGGACGCCGGCGGCGTTCCCCGGGCGCGGGCCTATGCCCGGCGCATCCAGGCGGGCTTGGCCATGATCGATAAACGCCGCTCGGACGTCAACGAGGCGGAAGCCCTCAACATCATCGGGGAAGTGGACGGCAAGACGGCGGTCGTGTTGGACGACATGGTGGATACGGCTGGGACCCTGGTGGAAGCCACCCGGACCTTGCTCGAGAAAGGAGCGCGGGAGGTCCACGCCTGCGTGACCCATGCGGTCCTCTCGGGTCCTGCCGTAGAACGGATCGAGAAGAGCGCCCTCAAGAGCCTGGTGGTGACCGACACCCTCCCCTTGCGACCTCAGGCGGCCCACTGCCAAAAGATTGTGGTGGTCCCTTCGTTCAAGCTGTTTTCAGCAGCCATCCGGAACATTCACAATGAGGATTCCATCAGCACTCTTTTCGAAATTCAGCATTGAACGCTCTTGGGTCCCGGCCCGCCGACATGGATAAACCCCAGTATGTCTACGGCATCGATGTACCTCCCCCCCTAAGGTACGTTCTTCTCTACGGTCTTCAGTGGGCCATCGTCATCTTCCCCGCCCTGATCATCGTGGCCACCTTGGGGTCCCGGGCGCTCCGGCTCCCCGTGGACCAGGAGGTGCATTTCTTCCAGCTCCTCCTGCTCCTCTCGGGCCTCTTTACGGTCATCCAGACCCTTTGGGGACATCGGTACCCCATCCTGGACGGTCCCTCCACCGCCCTCCTCCTGACCTTCATCGTTCTGGCCCCTTACGGGGCGGAAATCATCCAGGGAGGCACCATTGCCGGGGGCATTCTCCTGATGGCGCTGGTATTCTCCGGAAAATTGCACCGTCTCCTGGCCTATGCCACGCCCAATGTGGTGGGCGTCATCCTGATGCTCATCGCCTTCTCCCTGCTGCCTCACCTCATGGCCTCGGTCACGGGCAAAGACGCCCTGCAGCCCAACGGGAGCGCCGGCATTCTCGCCCTGAGCTTCCTGCTTGTGTTGGCCATGGCCGCCTTCTCCCATTGGATCGAGGGCTTCTGGAAGACCCTCTCCCTTCTCCTGGGCATGCTCCTAGGCACCCTCCTGTTCTTCCTCCTCGAACCCCTGGATTCGAGCCCCCTGGGGGCGGCTCCCTGGGTGTCTCTTCCTTCCATGCGGTTCCTCACCCCACCCCGGTTCTATTGGCCCGCCGTCGCCGCCATGGCCGCATCCTACCTGGCGGTGGTGGTGAATACCCTGGGAAGTCTTCATGGGGTCGCAGCCATTACGGACACCGAGAGGCTCCCGACGGCGGTCACCCGCGGGGTCTTCTGGAACGGAGCGGCCGGTATCTGCTGCGGGACCCTGGGAATCGTGGGGCTGGTGAGCTACAGTATGAGTCCGGGGGTGATCCTGGCCAACCGGGTAGCCAGTCGCTACGCCGTTGCCTGCGGCGGAATCCTGCTCGTCGTGGCGGCCTTTGTCCCCAAGCTCGCCGCAGTGCTGGCCATGATCCCCGCCCCGGTGGTGGGGGCGGCCCTTTGTGTGGCCATGGGGGCCCAGGTGGGAGCCGCAATGGGAATCGTGGCCGAAGGAGACCTCAGCGGACGGGATTACTTCGTGGTGGGCGTCCCCGTCCTCATGGGAACCCTGGTCAGCTTTCTGCCTTCGTCCCTGTTGGAATCCATACCCATCCATTTCCGGGTTTTCCTAGGAAACGGCCTCGTGGTGGGGATTTTCCTGGTCCTGTTCCTCGAACATTTCCTTCTGCGAAAGAAACGCCCGAGAGAGGAGTGAAAGCATCATGCCCGTCCTCCACGGAATCCAATGCCCCCGCTGCGGAACCCAGGTGACCACTTACAGGAACCCTCTCCTCACCGTCGACATCCTCATCCGGACGGCGACCGCCAACGACCTTGTTCTCATCCGCAGAAAGAACCCTCCTCCCGGATGGGCCCTGCCCGGCGGGTTTGTGGACTACGGCGAAACCCTGGAGGAAGCGGCACGCAGGGAAGCCAAAGAAGAAACCGGGCTGGATGTCCTGGACCTTCGGCAGTTTCGCGCCTATTCGGACCCCGCCCGTGATCCCCGTCACCATACGGTGAGCGTCGTTTTCACGGCCGTGGGCCGAGGAACCCCCGCGGCCGCAGACGACGCTTCTCAACTGGGAATCTTTTCGGCGGACAACCTGCCTCACCCCCTTGCCTTCGATCATGCCCGAATCGTGGACGATTATTTTCGCTGGATTTCTCGAGGCCGCCTCGAGGGTCCTCCTCTCCCGGAGGCGGACTCGGACATCCCCCAGGAGTGAACCATGGTCCCCAAAGAGTTTCTCCGCGACCAAGAACTTCCGGACAAAGACGTCTCAAGGGATGAGGACGAAGAAACAGCCCCCGTTTCCACCTGGGTTTTCGACAAGAACCAGGAAGGGGTTCTGCGCAGGCAATGGATC
>JARKQW010000249.1 GCA_029974695.1 Syntrophobacteraceae bacterium
TTCGGATGCCGGGTGACGGAAGTCCGGGGCGGGGAAACGGTACGGCTGGGGGACGCCGAGTGGGAGGTGGTTCATACCCCCGGACATACCATCGACGGGATATGCCTGGTTCATGCCGCATCCAAGACGGCGTTTACGGGAGACATGGTGCAGCCCCACCTTATGGCCGAGCCGGACAAGAACGCCGGTGGGGATCTGAACCATTACCTGTACGGGGTCAAGGAACTGCTCAGAAGGGAGATCGAAAACATTTTGCCGGGGCACGGAGCCCCCATCGCTTCCCTGGGCCGACGCATCGTGGAGGAGACCTATGTCGGTCTTCTCATGAGGATCATCGGGGCGGAAGCCCCCATCCCCTGGATGGACGGGGCCATGGCCCTATTGAAGAAGGGGCTTCCGGAAGAGACGGTTTTTTGCCTGGAGAAGGAATTGGCCCAGAGACCCATGAATCCCCGGGCTTTGCATGTGAAAGCCCTGTGTCTGAACGACCTGGGGCGCTTCGAGGAAGCGCTCCATACCCTCGATGAACTCCAAGGCCTGGAGGCGGAGGAACCCGAACCGTTCTCCATCCTGGCCCGAGGGTACGCTCTCATGGGGCTGGGCCGCTATGATGCCGGCATCGCTTTTTTTGACCGGGTGCTGCAAAGGGACCCTCGGATGCAGGACGCCCTCGTGTACAAAGGCATGGCCTTGTATCTTTCCGGGCGCCGGGAAGAAGCCATGGAGATCGCTCCCTTCCGAAATGAGTTCGTGGGCAGGTTCAAGGAAGCGATTTCCCGCACCGCCGGCGTACACGGACCCGGGCCCGGCTAGGTCCCCATGGCGGGGATAGGTTGTCCAACGGTGGGAACCCTGCGTCCCCCGGGACGGCTCCTCTCCGTTGGCTTTCGGAGCTCGATACCACGGACTTGAGGCGGCAGGTATTTGCAGACGATGAACTCAGAAAGCGATCATCCCTTGGTGCTTCTGCTTGTTTGCAACAAAGAAACTCGCGAGTACCTGTCGGATTTGCTGCGGAGGAATTCCTATTCGCCTCAAGCCTTTTCGGTTCCCGCAGACCTCCTCAATCATTTGCGAGCCGGGACGGACGCCATTGTGTTCGTGGACGGCCAGGCGGTGAGCAATTGCGGAGCGGGGATTTTCTCCAAGATCCGGGAATCCTGCAGCGGATGCAAGGTCATCTTCCTTTGCGATCGTGCCCACCGTGAGCTCATCAAGGAAGCGATGGGCCTGGGAGCCTACGGCTGCGTTCTGGAACCTTATGAGGAGTGGGAAGTGCTGACCATGGTCCGGCATGTGCTGTCGGACCTCAAGCCAAAACGTCGCAGGAGTTCCAAGAAGACCCGGAGACCCGCCGAAGGATGAAACGGACCCCATCCCGGCCTAGGCCCAGCAATTTCCTGAAAACGGGGCCCCGGCTCAGTCGATGCCTCCAGCCGCAAAATTCCCCTCGTGATATCCTGGCGGGCGCACTCGCAGGAATGAGAAATGCCCCTTGCCTGCGGCAGGAGCGTACACACCTCGTCTTGTTCCGATCGACCCGCGTTGAGAATGGAAGCCCCGGTGGACCCGGTTTCCTTGCGGTAACGGATGAGGTTTCCCCTGCCCCTTCAAACACTCCAATCCTCCCGGCCGGGAACATCCTTCCGCGACAGGGGGAGAAGAAGGGGAGCTTCCTTGAGCTGCTTTTTTGCGATCACTACCAGGGACCGGATCTACCTGGTTGCGGACAACCGTCGCAGAATCTTCGGCCGTGCGGGAGAAAGGGCGTTCGACGGGGCCGTTCTCCTGGATGATGCCCGCAAGATTTGCCGCGTCTGCGATTCCTTCTGGGTTGCGGGGACGGGTCTCCACGAATTCCTAGTGAGGATGGTGGAGGAAATCCGAAGCGCATGGATTCCAAGGGAGGGGCGGGAGGGGCCGGATTTAAAGGATCTGTTGACGCTTCGAACCTGGGAAGAAACATGTCGGAAAATCCATGGGGAAGCCGTGACCGAATGCCGTCGCGCATGGGAGCGGACGAAGGCGGGGGTCTGGGACCCCGGCGAATCCCGGGGGGAGATCCTCCTGGCATTCCTGCCCCAGGATCGTCACCCGGTCCTCCTTCATGGGAAGTCCGGGGAGGATTTCGTCCTTTCCCGGCACTACGGACCGGGTAGGGTGATCGTCTCTTCTCTCTCTTCCTCGGGGGACGGATTTCCGGACCGAGAGCTTTCGGCCAGGCTGGAGTGGGTGGCCCGGGAGCTGTTGAAATCGGACCCTTCGGACGAAATCCGCCGAGCCTACGACCTGTTGCCTCCATTGTTGGGCTTTGTGTCCGAAATCATGCCCCGGGAGGTGAGTGCCTGCGGAGACCTGGTGGTGATTCACCCGGGCGGGTACGAGTGGTGGTTGTTCTGAAACGAGCTCAAGGAAGAAGGGGACCCCCGGCTTGTTGGATCGGCGGCGAAGGGGCGGCACCGGACCTCGAGAGAGCCTCCGGGGGACGACCCAATGGGAGGGAGCCTTCCGTGACCTGGACAGCGGTTGTTTTTTGGGATACTCAAGACCCCGCCGATGTGGGTTGGCGCTGGAAAATTCAGGACCTGGAAGGAGGAACCTGCCTTTCGGGTGCCGCCGCCTCCGCGGAAGAAGGGATTCGCCGGGTAAAAGCCCTCCTGAAGGAGAAAGGGATCGATCCGGGGTCGGTGTGGATGGATATCCTGGATGACGGCGTGTGGGACAAGTGTTGAGGAACACGAATCCTGCCCATCCCCAAAGAAGCGGCTTGACAAGGGTCGGCCGATTTTTTATACATTACTGCTTCAATTTTGAAATGTTCCTCATGTCTGGAGACCGAGCAATGAAGACGATGAGTGCTAAGTTCGAAGCCACGGGCCGAAAATGGATTCTGGTGGACGCCGAGGCCCAGGCCTTGGGCAGGCTTGCGAGCCAGGTGGCCGTGAGGCTGCGGGGAAAACATCTTCCCCACTTCACGCCCCACGTGGACGTGGGAGATTTTGTCGTGGTGATCAACGCCGAGAAGATCCGGCTGACCGGCAACAAGTGGGATCAGAAGGTCTACTACCGCCACAGCGGGCACATGGGTGGGCTCAAAGCTACGACGGCCAAAAAGCTCAACCGGGAGAATCCCGAAAGAATGATCCGCCTGGCGGTGTGGGGAATGTTGCCGAAGAATCGTCTGGGAAGACAGCTGCTGAAGAAGCTGAAGGTGTACCGGGGTTCGGAACACCCCCACGAGGCCCAGCAGCCGACACAGGTCGTTTTACCGACGTAACCGGGAGAGCCAGGAGACGCAAGGAATGCCAGAGCAACGTTTTTATGCTACGGGAAAGCGAAAGACCGCAGTCGCTCGAGTGTGGTTGCAGGCTGGAACGGGTCGTGTGATGATCAACAAGAAGCCCGTGGATGACTACCTCGACCGGGAAACCAGCAAAATGATCATATCCCAACCGCTCATTCTGACGGGCACGTACGGCAAGATGGACGTTCTGGTCAGCGTGAACGGGGGCGGGGGTTCCGGACAGGCCGGGGCCATCCGTCACGGAATTTCCCGGGCCCTTCTCGAATTCAACCCCGAGTTCCGGGACATTCTGAAAAAGGCGGGATTCCTGACCCGGGATTCTCGGGTGAAGGAACGAAAGAAGTACGGTCGCCGAAGCGCTCGGGCTCGCTTCCAGTATTCCAAGCGTTAATCGGTTCGCCGGTCGGGGAATGTCGGGGTTTCTTTTTGCTGCGACCCCGGGGGAACCTGCCGTCCCGTGGGCGATCGATCCGGGAAATTCTTCCTCCTTCCGGGGCCCGCCCGGATGAGGACACGGGCTGGAAGACAAGGGCCCAAACGGACTCAGGGCCGGGATCGTTGAAAGAATAATGTTCCCGGAGCGTTTCCGGGAAGGATGGGGAGACACGAGAGGGCGTTACACGTGGGGTGTAGCGCCCTACGTTTATGGACTAGGGAAGATGTTATGCTGCGAGTAGCCGTTGCAGGGGCCTCCGGGTATACGGGATTCGAGTTGGTGCGGCTTTTGTGCACGCATCCCCGGGCAAAGCTGACCATGATCACCTCGCGGGCTCAGAAGGGACAGCGGATTGACGAGTTCTACCCGGCGCTCAGGGCTCATTGCGACCTGGTGTTTCAAGACCCCGACCCGGTGGAACTCGCCGCGCGGGCAGAGTTGGTTTACACGGCATTGCCGCATCAGGCGGCTATGGATCTCGTGCCCCAGCTGCTCGATCGGGGAGCTCGGGTGATTGATTTGAGCGCCGATTACCGTTTTATCGATCCTGCCGTCTACGAATCATGGTACCAACCCCACAAGACCCCCGAACTCCTTTCGGAGGCGGTTTACGGATTGCCGGAACTGCACCGGGAAGCCATTCGCAACGCCCGCCTGGTGGGCAATCCCGGCTGCTACCCTACCAGCGTGATCCTGGCCATGGCCCCTCTCCTCAAGGAGTCTCTCGTGGAGCCGGGCACCATCATTGCGGATTCCAAGTCGGGAGTGTCGGGTGCCGGGCGGGGAGTCTCCCTGGGGGTTCATTTCTGTGAGGTCCAGGAGGGATTCAAGGCTTACAAGGTGGCCGAACATCGCCATCGGCCCGAGATGGAACAGGAGCTGAGCCGGATTGCAGGCAAGCCCGTTCGAATCACCTTCACCCCTCACCTGGTTCCCATGACCCGGGGGATTCTCAGCACGGTGTACGCCTCTTTGAAAGACGGGGTCGACCTCTCCCGGGTCGAACAGGCCTTTCGTTCCTTCTATCAAGGGGCTCCCTTCGTCCGCCTTTGCGGTTCCAAGGACCTGCCCACCACCCTCCAGGTCCGGGGCAGCAATTACTGCGATTTGGGATGGCGGGTGGATGAACCCACACGGCGCATCATCGTGGTTTCCGTCATCGACAACCTGACCCGCGGCGCATCGGGCCAGGCCGTCTGCAACATGAACCTGATGTTTGGTTTCCCCGAAAATCTGGGATTGGATTTCCCGCCCTGGCAACCCTGAGGGTTGCACGGAGAGGGAAGAGTGGACCTCGTTTGCGCTCTGCCTGACGGGTGAAGGAAGTCAAAGGATCATGCCCAGGCGCAATCTGCGATGTGTGCTCGAATATGACGGATCTCAATACCACGGCTGGCAGCGCCAGCGAGGCGTGCTCACCATCCAGGAGGTCCTGGAGACTCGCCTGGAAATCATGCTCAATCGGCCCATGAGCGTCAGGGCCTCGGGACGGACCGACGCGGGAGTCCATGCCAGAGGCCAGGTGGTCAATTTCTACACGGAGACGCGCATGGGGCCGGAAGAGGTCCAAAAGGGTCTCAACAGCCTGCTGCCCGGGGACGTGGTGGTGCTGAGGGTCGAGGAGGTTTCGGATTCTTTCCACGCCCGGTTTTCCGCCAAGAGCAAGACCTACGAGTACCGAATCCTCAATCGCCCGACACCGTCGGCCCTGGAAAGAAGGTACGCCTGGCATATCCGGAGCCCTCTCTACCTGGATCCCGTCCTCGAATCCCTGGAATTGCTCACCGGTACGCACGATTTTGCCGCATTCATGGCATCGGGCAGCTCCGCTCGATCCACGGAACGGGATCTCATGCGGGCTTCCGTGTCTCGACCCGATCCGGAACACGTGGTCTTTCGATTTGAAGCCAACGGGTTCCTGAGACATATGGTGAGGAACCTGGTGGGGACCCTGGTGGAAGTGGGATTGGGCAAGCGATCGTCCCAAGAGATTCCCACCATCCTGACCGGAAAGGATCGCCGTGAGGCGGGGATTACGGCCCCTGCCCATGGATTGTATCTGGTGTCCGTACAATACGATGAATGAACACTTCCTCTCATGAAGAAGGGTACCGGAATGAAACTCTCTCAGCGGGTGGCGCGAATCAAACCTTCGGCTACGCTCTCAATCAACGCAAAGGCCAAGGCACTGGCAAAACAAGGGATCCGGATCATCAACTTTGGGGTCGGAGAGCCCGATTTCGACACTCCCGAATACATTCGGGAAGCGGCCGTCGATGCCATTCGCCGTGGACATACCCGGTATACGGCCGTGGGCGGCATTGACGAGCTCAAGGACGCCGTCCTGGAAATGATCCGCAACGAATACGGGCTGACCTACGGGCGGGAGAACGTCCTCGTCTCCTGCGGGGGAAAGCACGCCCTGTACAACCTCTTCCAGGCACTGCTGGATCCCGGGGACGAGGTGATCATCCCGTCTCCTTTCTGGGTTTCCTACCCGGATATGGTGGAACTGGCGGACGGGAAGCCGGTCTTTGTGGAATGCCCCGAGTCCCGGGGCTTTAAGCTGCGGGCCCAAGACCTCGAAAAGGCCATCACCCCCCGGACCCGTCTCCTCATCTGGAATAGTCCCTCCAATCCCACGGGAGTCCATTATCGCAGATCGGACATGGAACCCATTGCACAGGTGCTCCTGAAGCACGGGCATGTGGCCGTGGTGTCCGACGATATCTACTGCCGCATCCTTTTTGGAGACCATGAGTGGTGCAACCTTCCCATGGTGGAGGGCCGCCTCAAGGATCGAACTTTCATCGTCAACGGGGTGAGCAAGACCTACTGCATGACGGGATGGAGGATCGGGTATCTTGTGGGGGATCGGGACGCGGTGCGTGCGGCGACGGATATCCAGAGCCAGTCGACCAGCAATCCCACCTCCATTGCCCAGTGTGCGAGCGCGGCGGCTCTCAGGGACCACGAATCGGAAATCCGGAGCATGGTTCGGGAGTTCGAATCGCGCAGCCGGTACGTGCTGAAGAGGCTCCTCGAGATTCCGGGGGTTTCTTGTCCCCAGCCCGATGGGGCTTTCTATGTCTTTCCCAACTTCGGGCACTACTTGGGCAGAAAATACGGCGGGAAGGTCATCCGGGATTCGGGGGAACTGGCCCAGTACCTCCTGGAACAGGCCCACTTGGCGGTGGTTCCCGGCGGGGCATTCGGGGAAGATCGATGCTTGCGTCTTTCCTACGCCCTTTCCATGAAGGACCTTGAAGAAGGCTTCAATCGGCTGGAAAAAGCCCTGGCCGCCCTCGAGAAGTGATGTTGGAAAAAGCGTCGGGAACCTTTCCCGTGACGGGGAAGGCCCCCGGTGGTGATTTCGAAATCTATCCGCTCCCTCCCCCATGGCCCGTGGGCCATGGGACGGCTTGGGGTTGCGGATGGAGCTCCCAGCCTTAGCACGTACGGAAAGAGGGGTGTCGTCGCCTCCTGCCGCGGAGAAAAGAACCCCGGCATAATGACCGTGCTCTCGGACCGCCCGTACATTCCTGCTGCCTTCAATTGCCGATCAACCCCTTGTCCATGGCAAAGGACGTCAAGGCGGATGCGCTGTGGAGATCGAGTTTCTTCATGAG
>JARKQW010000276.1 GCA_029974695.1 Syntrophobacteraceae bacterium
GTCTTTGCCGGGGGGGATGCGGTAACGGGGCCCGCCACCGTCATCCAGGCCATCGCCGGGGGCAAAAAGGCAGCCCGGGGAATTCATGCCTACCTGAGGGGAATGGACCCCCCGTGGGAAGCGGTTCCGCGGCCCCGATCCATGGTCGAGCCCATCCTTATGGACTACCGGCAGAAGGCTTTCATCCAGAGGCAAGAGATCCCTCTCATCGACCTGGACCGGAGGATTCATACCTTCGACCAGGTGGAATTGGGACTGGACGAGATTGCGGCTCGGCAGGAAGCCCGGCGGTGCATGCGGTGCGACGTGTGCGAGCGGTGCGGCAAGTGCGCCGAGGTCTGTCACGAAAGGTTGGGGGTCTCGGCCATCGCCTTTCACCATTCGGGGGAGAGCTCCCTGATCCTCAAGGACTACGTTCACGGGCTGCCGCGCTGCATCGGTTGCGGAGCCTGCGTGAACATCTGCCCCACGGGGGCCCTTCAAATGGAAGACCGGGGAGACACGCGCATCCTGTCCATGTGCGGGACCGTCATCAACAAGATCCGGCTGGACCGGTGCGAGGGTTGCGGAGCCTACCATGTCCCCACGGTCCTGGTTCACCACGTGTCGAACCTCGTGGGTGTTCCCCATGAACTCGTGGACCGGAAGCTGTGCCCCGGATGCAAACGGATCGTTCATGCCGCCGCCGTCGCCGGGTCCCCACCGGTCTTCCCCCAGCCCGCCGCCACAAGCGATTGATTTCTTTAATTCTCCGTCCGGGTCGCGCGGTTCCGTCCACGAGACGGGCGGGACCGCCGCCCGAGAGGGGAGTCCGCCCCTTCAAGCGCCGCCGTGGGAGGCGGTGCTGCCGTTTCTTTCCATGTTCCTCCGCAGCCCCATGTCTACCCTCCTTTGAAAACGCCCGAAATCGGCCTTCTACCCAGGTGACTTCCCGTCCCGCGGCTTCCCGCTTCCCTGCTTGGGAGAGGAGGGGACGTTCGGTCCGCGGCATCCCAGGGGGCGGCGGTAGGGCGGTCGTGGATGATTATCATACACTCAACCCGCAGATTCACCCGTCGCGGGCAGGGCGGAGGCCGGCCTCGAAGGGAAGGGCTCCTTTGCCCGAGGATGCGCACCGTGCGGCGTGTCGTGCGGCATGGGAAGAAGCTCGATACAATGGGAGGAAAAACCATGGCCTTGGTGACGGAGATCGCAGAGTTTGTCTCCCGGAGGTCCTACGAGGACCTTTCCGAGAATGCCCGGCAGCAACTCAAGGTGAGAGTCCTGGACAGCCTGGCTTGTGCCGTCGGAGCCCTCGATGGAGAGCCCGTGAAGCGGGTGAGGGAACAGATGGAGGACTTCGGAGGAAACCCCCGGTGCACCTTGATCGGCGGCCAGCGCACGTCTCCGGATCGTGCCGCCTTTTACAACGGTGCCCTGGTTCGGTATCTCGATTTTAACGACAGCTATCTTGCCCGGCACGAGACCTGCCATCCCAGCGACAACCTGGGAGCGGTCCTGGCCGCATCGGAATATGCGGGAAAAACGGGGAAAGATTTCCTGGCGGCCCTTGCCGCGGCCTACCAGGTCCAATGCCGCCTCAGTGACGCGGCCCCCGTAAGAAGCAAGGGCTTCGACCACACCACCCAGGGATCCTATGCGGTGGCCGCGGGGGTTTCCAAGGCGTTGGGGCTGGACGTGGAAAAGACCGCCCACGCCATGGCCATAAGCGGTACGGCCTTCAACGCCCTCAGGGTTACCCGGACGGGAGCCCTCTCCCACTGGAAAGGCCTGGCCTATCCCAACACCGCCTTTGGGGCAACCCACGCCGCCTTTCTTGCCATGCGCGGGATTACCGGGCCCGCGGAAGTCTTCGAAGGCAACAAGGGTTTCATGGAAACCATTTCGGGTCCCTTCGAAATCGACTGGTCCCGGGAGGACCTCGAACGGGTCACCACCACCATCGTCAAGAAATACAACGCCGAAATCCATTCCCAATCCGCCATCGAGGGGATCCTGGAAATGAAGGAGCGATTCGGCTTCAGGGGGGAAGACATCCTGGGCATCGAGGTGAATACCTTCGACGTGGCGTTCCACATCATCGGGGGCGGAGAGGAAGGCGACAAGACCGCGGTGGCCACCAAGGAAGAGGCGGATCACAGTCTGCCCTATATCCTGGCGGCCGCCGTCCTCGACGGAAGCGTGATGCCGGAGCAGTACCGCCTCGAGCGCATCGGAAGACGGGACGTCCAGGACCTGCTGAGGCGGGTGGTCGTCCGTCCTCGAACCCGGCTCAGCAACCGTTTCCCCCTCGAGATGCCCTGCCGCCTGACGGTCCGCCTCAAGAACGGGGAAACCCTGGAGCACGAGAAAGCGGATTACGAAGGGTTCCACACCCGGCCGCTCCCGTGGGAAGGCGTGGTCCGAAAGTTCGACCTCCTGGCCGGCCCTCATGTGAGCGGGGACCTGGGCACGAGCATCCGGCAGGCCGTCGGGGAGCTCGAGAGCATTCGGGTGGAAGAATTGACCCGGCTCCTGGCACGGGTCGGTTCGGCCGGCGAAGGACGGAACCCTTGAGCCTGGAGGGAGAGAATCATGAATGATACCAGGTTGCGCCCAAGGTCGCCCTGACATGCTGAGTAAAGATTTCGAGCAAAGGGCTGAGTCCTGCGGACGGGCAGTTTCGGTTTGAATGCACCTTCGTATGACAATGGGCAGGTTGATGAGAAATCCAAAAATCCCGGCTCCCACAAAATTCCGGAATCCCACGGCCATCAGGAAATAGAAGGTCCATTGGTGAGGGATGGCAATGGATTTTTGGCAGACCTCGCACTTGGCCCGGGTCAGTTTCATGAAATCCCGGGCATCCAGGGTTGGCAGGGTCAGGGGAACCACTTCCATGGCGGAAAAGACGGCGGCGCATGCGGCGGCGGCACTGGCAACGGATTCGGGGATGTCCCGGGGGCCGTCCAGGGTCCCGCATACGTAGATGCCCACCCGGGAGGTATGACAGGGCCGTTCGAGGTCGGGGGGCCACGAACCCATAGGAGTTCAATTCCAGCCCCAGGCTTTTGAGGAGAGGCGCGAGGCTCGAGGAAGGTTTCATCCCCGCCGAAAGCACCACCTGGTCGAATTCCTCCCGCCTGTGCTCGTAGCCGGTACGGTCGTAATATTCAATGAACAGGTTGTTGTTGACGGGGTTCCAGATCACCCGGGAGGGCATGCTTCCCACGAAGCGCACGCCGTATGGGTCCTTGGCCCTGAGGACGTACCGGTCAAAGTCCTTTCCCTGACCCCGAATGTCCAGGAAGAAGATGACCGCTTCGCTTTCCGGGTCGTGGTCCCGGGTGAGGACGGCCTGCTTGACGGCGGCCAT
>JARKQW010000291.1 GCA_029974695.1 Syntrophobacteraceae bacterium
CCGATCCTTTCCCGGCACAGTGGGCCGCCCACCCGTCCCGACCTGGCCGTCTCTTCCACTGACATCCTTTTCTCCCTGTCCGACCCCGAGGAAGGGGACCCTCTGAGGGTCGGCGTCACCGTCCACAACCTGCTAAACGACGACACCCATGAAACCCTGAAAACCCTGGTGGAAGACTGCCTCACCCATGTGCACCGGGAACGGGAAGGGGTCGGCTTCCTTCCAAACGAGCTCATCCCGGTGAAGATCGAGCTGATGAGCTCCGGGACAAGCCGGGAGCTGCTCATCGAGGAGAGTTACCCGCAGGAGATCCGGTTGTGGGATCCGGCGCCCGGGGAATGGGTTGCGCAGAACCCGTGGGGCATTGATCTTCACCTGGATGGCGACGAGGAAAAGACCCTGCTTTTCTACGCCCGGACCCCCGACCAAGAGGGAAGCTATTGTCTCGAGACCCGGATCTTCCCGGGTCCCGGCGGCGGGCCCCCGGATCAAACCCTGCAGCTGACACTCGATGTCCTCGGGGACAAGGCCCGGCTGGCCCGGGACATCCTGGAAATGCTGGGCTCCCTTTCGGTCTCGAGAATGGACCTGTGCCGCCTGCAGCGGGCCGTATTCCATGTGCGGCACATGGAGCTGCGAGAAGTGCGAGACCGCAGGGATGCGGAGCGAGCGATCCGGGACGCCCTGGATGCCGCCGAGTCCCTGTCCTCGATTACCAGCTCGGACGTTACGGAGGTTCGCGAGAAACTGGCGGGTCTTCTCCGGAGCTGGGAAGCCCAATGGTACTTTATGGGGTGCGGCGGGACCCGTGGCAAAACCGTGGGACTCGACCCGACCCCCGCAGGAAGAGAATGAAACCGTCCGTTGCCGGGCCTGCCTAGATTTTTCGGCCCAGGTCGAGGGCATTTCGGTTCAGGCTCAACCCGATTTTCGGCTGGATGCATTCCGCGGAAGTCACCCGAAAGGGAACGTAGCACAGGCTGTACCCTTCCATTGGGGCCCGGATTTCGGGAAGCTTCGGCAGGAGGGTTTTCTTGGGCACCCCGAATGCGGCCACGGTGATCACGAGACTCTCCGCCGCTTCTTCCGGGGGCAGGCTCACGGGATGGAGCCCCGAGGACGGAAGGGGAGCTTCGGGATCCCCTTCTCCTTGGAAGAGGGTCAAGGCCCTTCCCAGGCGCAGGAAGAGATGGGGAGCGATTTTGAAGGCAGGGATCCAGAGACGGGCCTTGCGGTCTTCCCATTCCGGCTGAACGGCCTTGGGCAGATTGGCCAGGCGGACCAGGTCCGCGTAGGAATCGAGTCGAATCCCCGAAAACCTCGCCCGAATTTGCCAGAAGGGAAGGTAGAGGGGCGCCTCTTTGGGTTCGACCATGACGGAAAAGTCGACCCTCTCCAGCCCGGACCCCCGGGAAGCCCAGGCCGAACGGCAATTGCGACACAGCAAAACCACGCTGTCTTTTTCTCCCTCGAGGTCCCACCCGCACCGGGGACAAAGCATGGGAGAGAAAGTCACCAGCTCATCCGGGAAGCGGTCGAAGGGAAGGGATTCCAGGGAGGATGGAACGACCGAGGGCAAGGGCCGGCCCAAAATGCCGTCCAGGACTTTCTCCCCCCGGATCGTTACGGGCGAATAGAGAACACTGACGGTTTCCCCGATGAACACCTCGTAGGGGGCCGGGGGTTTCCCGTCCCCGGCGGCGGACCGTTTCTCGGCGTCCCCGGCAACGGTCGACGGAGATCGGAAGGAAGTCTCGGGGCGCAGGAACGAGGCCCCGACGGTGGGAGTGACGGGCCTCAGTTTCAGGGCCTGGGGTCGAAATCCCAGGGTGGCGGGCAACCCCTCGAGGCCCAAAGCCAAGTGGGAGGAATCGGCCACCCGGTGCCGGATTTCCCGGTCCACGCAGGAAAAAACGATCCCCCGGAACCTCCAGTACGGCACGAAAAGAGGGTCCGCGGGCAGGTCTTTCCCCGGGGAAAGCCAATACCTCCAGTGCCCCCTCCAGGAAAGGTGAAGACGCACCCTGCAGTACCCGCACGAGAGGATTCGGTCCGTTTCCTCGAGCACCACCGGGGCGCCGCACTGGGGGCACCTCCATTCCACCAGCCATGAATGGACGTCAGATTCTTTCACCGCACCGGTTGCAATAGACGGAATCGGATAGATTTTCAGCCCCGCATCGCCCGCATTTTCGCGGCGGCGGCTTTTCGCTCACGGAATGGCCGCACCGGGAACAAAACTTCGCGTGGGGGGTCAAATTCTTACCGCAATGGGAACAGCGGTCGAACACCACCAGTTGATGCCCGCAGCGGGGACAGAACCGGGCATCCGCTTCAACGGCCTGCCGACAGTCCGGACACTGGATCGGCCCGGTTTCCGCTTCCCGTTTCCCCTTGAGTGCGTCGGCAAAAATTCCCGGCACCATCATGCCCAGCCCCAGGCCCACACCCGTCCCGGCTTCGCCCCGGGATTCGGATGCCTTCTCCATGGCCATGGCGGCCTTCATCTTCACCAGCCCGTCCAGGTCGTTCAACACGGCCAGCCTGCTCTGGTCGTCCATGGCCTGCTGGACTTCCGGCGGAGGGGTGATGGAGTTGATGTACAGCTGGGGGAGGGCGATGCCGAACCGGAGAAAATCCTCCCGGAGACGCTCCATCAGCCCCCGGGAGAGCTCCTCGTAGCGGCCGGGAAGAGACAGGATGGAATCCAGGTGTTCTCCCATGTGGTCGTTGAAACGCGAGACGATGACCCGGTTGAGGTATTCCTCGACTTCCTCGGTGGAAAAGATCCCCTGGGTTCCCACCAGGCTGTTGACGAAAAGGACCGGCTGCACCACCTGCAGGTTGAAAACCCCGAAGGCCCTCAGTCGGATGAGTCCCAGTTGCGAGTCCTTGAACGCCACGGGGTCTCGGGTCCCCCACTTGAGGTTGGCGAAAACCTTCATGTTCACGAAATAGACTTCCGCCCGGAGGGGGCTGGTGAAGCCCCATGGAAGGCTCAGGGCCTTGGTGAGGACGGGGATGTTGGCGGTGGTCAGGGTGTGACGGCCCGCCCCGAAGGCATCGTAGGCCTTGCCGTTGTAAAAGAAGACCGCCGCCTGGCTCTCCCGCACAATCAACTGGGCGCCCAGCTTGATGTCCGCGGACCCTCCCTCGGGGATCCGGTGCACCAACTCTTTGCCCGTTTGATCGAACCATTCAAGGATTTCCAGGAATACCGCATTGTTCGTCGCCATATTGGTTGACCTTCCAAAGGTTCCCGCCGGGGGGGTTGAAAGACGGATGAGGCCGCAGCCACAAGACACCCTTGAGATCGAAAAGGCTCACCAAAAACTTGAATCAATTCCTGGATACCATCAAATCCTCGAGGGGTAAAGGACGTTGACGACCATCGTTTCGCGGCAAAATCACGGCTCCGGCGGAAAGCAAACGACCCGGCGGGCCTCGGGTACCCGGGCCCGCCGGCTCTTGTCTCGGGACGCAGCTTGCCACGAAAGGCGGTTCGGGGGAAGCCGCCCCGAGATCATCACTTGTCGTCGTCCCCCTCTTTGGGCTTCTTCCCCTCGAAGGCGAAGGAGACCAGGTATCCTACGATTCCACAGAGAAGAATGACTACGATGATGGTATTGAACAGTCCCATGATTCGTACCTCCTGAATTTCAGAATCCGCGTTTGTGGGCGCAGGGGGGACCCCAACGGGGCCCCGGACGAATTCTCTACCGGGCAACAGGCGCCTCCGGGCACGACCGAAAGAAATCACCTCCTCCTCACGTCCCGGGACACGGGACTTCTTTTCCCGTTACCCCTTTCCCGAGTGCACGGTTTGGTCGTGCAATTCCCACGACCCCATGAACATTTTATTCCATTGCACACTATCCTGTGTTGTATAATCTATTATCAAGTACTTCTATCCGCTTCATGGACAGTATCCTACACTAAACTATTCTCGTCAACGTACATTATGATGCTTTTATCCGCTTTCATGGATATGTTCGGGGAAGCAGCTTCACCGGGAACAGAGGAGGCGGGCACTTTGGGAGGGCCGAAGGCACGGTTCCGGCGTAGGGCGGCACCGTCTCAAACAGGGGTCATGAATCCCCTTTGCGTGCGGATGAATTTCCGTTCCCGGTTTCTCACCTTCCCCCTTGACACGATTTCCGGTTCCATGTACCAATTTTCTTATTAATCCAAACTTTTGTTTCCAAGGATCGAGGGCTGCCGCCCCTCGGGGCGGGCATCGTCCGGCAAGGAGAAATGGAGGACGGGGGGCCTTTGGGGCCTCCCTTCTCCGAAATGGGGGCCGTGGGACCCAAGATCGGGGTTTTCCGGCGGGAAGAACGGCGGAAATCGGAGGATGCGGGAGCCGGTTCGGTTTGCCGACCAAGGCCTTTCCCGCAAACGGCTAATGACGATGGGAGGGGTGGAGCGGAGCATGTCCCTCGGAGAGCGTCTGGAGAGTCTCAGAGGAAACCGATCTCTGGGCGATTTTGCCAAGTTGTTCGGAATTCACAAGAATACCTACGCCAATTACATCAAGCAGAAGAGCGTCCCCGACAGCGGTTTTATCCTGGCCGTCTGCCAGAAGTTCGATCTCAGTGCCAATTGGCTGCTCATGGGGATCGGGCCCAAATTTTTGGACCAGAGGATCCACCAGGAAATGCCTCAGACCTCCCGGGGAGGGAAAGGACAGGTCCTGGTCCCCCTCATCGAAACCTTCGTCATCGATCGGGAAGGGGACATCATCCACGACGGGATCATCGATCATCTCCCCTTGCCCTGGGACTGGATCGACGGCGGGGATGGCGAAGGCGAAGAAGACCTGACGAAGTCCTTTCTCTTTCTTCGAGTTCGCGGGGATTCCATGTCCCCTACCGTCCACCGGGGAGACATCGTCCTGGTGGATACTCGCCGGGAAAAGCGCACCTTCGTGCAAACGGGGTCGATCTTCTACGTGAGGCTGCCCGACGGGGAGAGGGCTTTCAAGCGGGTTGCGGTCTTCCAAAAGGAAGGAGAGCACAAGGTCCTTTTCTACTCGGACAATGTCACTGCCTACCCGCCCGTCGAGTTCACCGTCCAGGCCATGGACCATCTCCACTGCCACCTTTTGGGGTTGGTGCGCTGGTCTTACCGGCGATTCTAGAGGGCCGAGTCGCGTTCCAGGCCAAGTCCGCATCCCTCCCCACACACCAATGGGATCAAGGGGGACAGGGGCAGACGGATGAGGTTTGGGCGGGGAGTTACTGGTACACGATCTTGATCCCCTGGACGGCGGTGTCCGAATCCTGGTTGTCGATGAAGACTCGGACGAAATAGCGGTAGTCTTTTTCAACGACCACGGCGTTCCCCAGGGCGCAGGAAACCAGGACGATGTCTCTGTTGGTCACGGCAACGGAGTATCCCAGGGCCACGAGGGAGGGTTTCTGCCCCATCTTCACCCGATAGAGAACGACGGTGGTGGGGTTGGCGGCGAAAGCACTGCGGTAGTAGTGCATTTTCGTGATGGTGCGTCCCACGGGGATCGACACGGGGGCAAAGAAATCCACCTCCTTGGTGGTGTCGGTGATCCTCAGCTCCGAGGGCAACTGGTAGTAGCTGGTGCTGTAGCCCGTGGGTTTCAGTTGATCGGGCCAGATTTGGAGGACGGTTGCCTCGCACGGGGCGCAAAGAACGACAAGCACCGAAACCAAGGCCGGCAAACATCCCGCACATCTCCTCCTCCACTTCCCATGCTTCTTCATGGCGTTCCTCCCATGTCGCCGATGGGGCGGATCCCCCATCGGTCGGCCCCGTCAAACCGGGGCTGCCTCCTCACCCCTTTGGGTGACCGTTCCAAAACACGCCGTAGATTCCGCTTTCCCATGGGACCCTTCCCCAGGCGTTCGTACACTCGAAAGGCCGCCGAGAGCGACCGAGGTCCGGTGTCCGGGGTGGGAGCGGGAGTCACTCCGGCACTTGGTCGAGCAACGGCATAGTCCTCCACGCGCCATGCCCCGCCGTGACTCCCGAAAGCTCCACTCCCGGTTGCGGGGAAACTACTTCTTCACCCCGTCCAGCTTGATCAGGCCCCCGTTTTGGTCGTGCCCCACCGCGCTGACGAAATCCTTGCCCCGATTGACGATCCCATGATCGATCACGGCACCGTTGCCGATCTTGAGGTTTCCGTTCCAGACGCAATCGGACCCCACGGTGAATTTGCCGCCGTTGATCGTCTGGGTGTCCCCCTGGGAGGTCTTGCAGGCAGTGCCCGCCACCACGGCGCCGGTGGACTTGACCTTGACCGTGCAGTAGGCCCAAAGCCGCCAGGCACCGTCTTCGTCCTCATTGGTCAGATGAATGTACCAGGTCCCGGCAATGTCGCTCTGAACACAGGCCGCTTGTGCGACTCCCCCCAAGAATACCGCAACGAAACCGGCCAACCCCAACGAAAGAACCATCCTGCCCATCCTCATGATTGTCCTCCTCTTGTGAATTCCCCGCGAAAGCGGTGGGTTGTTTGGCACGAACCCCCTGCAACGAGCCCAATTCCCCGGAAGCGGGTGTACAGCCCTGTACCCGGGGAAATTCGTCCTTGGAGTGGACCCCGGTCCCGGGCCGGGCAAACCGCATTTTCTCCCTTCCTTTGACGGACGGGGCCGCACACGGGAACCCCGGAAACCTCAGGGAGCGGCCTTGAGAACCTCGATCTCGTTGGACACGACCCTCTCCGGCATTGCCTCGAAGGGCTTGCTGCAAAAGTCGACCCGCAACCGGTATCGTCCTTGGTGCAGATTGGACGGCAGGGTCAGGTGGAGAAAACGCGAGGAGCGCCGATCCCGGATCATGAGGCAATCCGAACCCTCCCCCCCGTGCAGCCGGGCCTCGGCCACAGCGTGTTTTCCCTCGGGATCGTCCACCAGGAACACCGTCGGTCCGACCCCGAAGCCAAAGTCGCTCACCGAAGAAAAGGAAAGCCGGACCGGATCTCCCGGCCTATAGCGGTCGAAATCCGAAGACACATAGATTCGCCGGTTCTGCTCACTCTCTCCCGTTCGCACCTTGGAGGTCGAAGCCTCCCAGAACCGGGGACGAGCCGAATCCAGGTGGATGGTTTTCCCCCCGTAATGGCCGACTCCGCAACAGTTCTTCCTGCGGATGAGCTCCCATAGTTCCTTGCCGTCGATGCCGTCCAGGTAAAAGTCCAGGGCCATGCCGTCCAGGTGCTGGCTGGTCTTGGCGGCATTGGCCCCCGCGTTCCGCAGGGAGGTGTTGTATTCGGGGCTCCGATAGCCGGACACCAGGTGGACGGTCTTATCGGGTCCGGCAAGATCGCAAAAGTAATCCAGCATGAAGATCAGGCGCGGCGAGATGTGTTCCCCTTTCTCTTCCGTAGGAAACCCGAACACCTCGTCGATCTTTCTAAATCCCTCTTCCCGAAAGGACCCGTCGGGGGCGAGG
>JARKQW010000298.1 GCA_029974695.1 Syntrophobacteraceae bacterium
TGCGGCTGAGCGACGCCGTCCTCGAGCACCAGTTTGTTCAGTTTCTGTTTTTCACGCAATGGAGGAGCCTCAAGGAATACTGCAACAAACGGTGCATCCAGATCATCGGCGACATCCCCATCTACGTCAGCTATGACAGCGCGGACGTGTGGGCTCATCCCCGTCTCTTCAAGCTCGATGAACGGCGAAGGCCGGAGTTCGTGGCCGGGGTTCCCCCCGACTATTTCAGCGAAACGGGACAGCTCTGGGGCAATCCCGTCTATTCCTGGAAAGAAAACCGGAAGACCGATTTTCGTTGGTGGCTGGATCGCATGGAACACAATCTTTGCCTGTTCGACCTGATTCGGTTGGACCATTTCCGGGGCTTTGTCTCCTACTGGGAAGTTCCGGGCTCCCAAAAGACCGCCATCGGCGGCAAGTGGGTGAAGGTGCCCACCCGGCAACTCTTCGATCGGTTTTTCCGGCGGTTCGCGTCCCTGCCCATCATTGCCGAGGACCTAGGGGTGATTACCGCCGACGTTCGAGAGGCCATGCGTGCCTGCGCCTTTCCCGGCATGAAGATCCTCGTCTTCGCCTTTGGCGGCGATGTGGCCCAAAATCCCTATGCTCCCCATAATCATTCCCCGGACAGCATCGTCTACACCGGGACCCACGACAACAATACGGTGAAAGGTTGGTTCTGCAGAGAAGCGGGGCCCGGGGAAAAGGAATCCTTGTTCGCTTACCTGGGGCGGGGGATCGGGGAGGAGGAGGTCGCCTGGGAATTGGTGCGCCTGGGGATGATGTCCGTTGCCCGTATGGCGGTCTTTCCCATGCAGGACATCCTGGGCCTGGGGGAAGAAGGGAGAATGAACCTTCCGGCAGTCACTCACGGGAACTGGGAATGGAGGATGTCCTCGGAGCAGTTCTCCCCCGAACTGGTCCAAAGGCTGCGTGCCGCGACCCGCCTCTTTGGGCGATGCTAGAGGAGTTCCCTCAAGGTCTCCGAAGAACCTGCACCCGGGCCTCCCACCGTCTCCCGCCCTCTCGGGTGCGGCCGGCCGTCGGCGTTCTTTCGTTCGCCCGGGCACCCGGAGGCGATTGGACACCTTCGGTTCCGAGTCCGCTTTATCCCTTCCGTCCCGGCCCCATCCTTCCGGGAGGATTTCCCATGAAATCCCTGTTGACCCCCTGGACATTCCGGGATAATAAAGTGCTCTCCGGTGGGCTTTTGCCGGAGCACCACGTAGTGAGGGGTTGAAGCCAATGATCATTAGCAATGATATCCTTGAGAAGACCTGCAAGGATATGATTGAGACCATTCTTTTCTGCCTCAGCGACGCCACCAAAGGGACCATTTACCGCATCGGGAAAATGCCCAACCTCCAGGCGGTTCGAATCACCTCCGGAATTCGCCGGGAAGCCTCGGACGAGATCGACTGGGGGTTGCCCGAGGTCTCGGACTACAACGCCCCGGGAAAGAGCTGGATCGAGTATCGGGACCGACCGGGCCACGTGCTGGAAGCCATGGGATGGTGCGTGGAACGTCAAAAGAGCTGGACCGCCGACGATCCCTACGAGGACATTCGCAGCGTGCGAAAACAGCTCAGCGGGGAGATCGAAGATTTCCACCACATGGAACCGGTGCTGGTTCCCAAGCGCTACTTGTACGGGGACCAACTCGGCACCCTGGTATACCCGCTGGATTGCGCGGGGCGGCCCATTTGGCAGGATTCCGAATACGTGGTTGCCGCAGTGGTGAAGATCCATTTCAAGCCGTATGCCATCCACCGAGGGGACCGGTCCACCAAGCTCATCAAGAAGCTTTCCCGAACCCTGGGGACCGAATTGCTGTCCCTGCACATCCGGGAGACCCTTGCCGAAGCCCAGAAAGACCTCACCCGCCAGCGCCTTCGGAGCTGCAACGTACTCGCTCACGATCTGAGGAACACCCTCGTCAAACTGGGATTCATTTGTACCGCCATCAATACCGAGTTCGGGTACCTGCGCGAGCAATGGGAGGACCAGGTGGAAAAAGCCCTCCCGGAACCAGGGACCCGGAAAGCGCTTCTCGATCGGTTGACCCGGTTGCTGGAATCCCGCTTGCCCAGCCTGAACGGAGCCGAAGACCTGCTGCGGTTGGGCCGGACTTTGGTTCGGGAACAGAAAGAACTGGCCCACCTGAGCCCCATGCCTGCAGCGGGTCTCAAGTGGTTGGAACACCAGATTCGTCCCAAATGGATGCGGTTGCTCTCGGAAAGCGACGCATGGAGTGCCGATCGGGAGGAGATCCTGGAGGTCCTCGAGCGATATCAGCACTCGTCCTGGCTGGGAATGAGCGAAGAATTGCTGGAAAAGATGCAGCACCTGCCCGAGGAAATCCGCCGGGAGTGGCCTCGCCTGGCCTATGTGGATTTTACCGCGGACAAGCTTCGGACCCTCAATGACGCCATCCGGTTCCTGGACCACCCCCAGCTTTCCATTCCCCACAAGCACCAGACCCGGAAGATCCTGGCTTCCCTGCGGGCCATCGTTGAGATGATTCCCGAGATCGAAGAAAGGTCCAACCGAATCATTTCCTCCCTAAGAAACGGGGGTGCTTCGGACATCGACCCCTGCACGCCCTGAGGGGGCCGTCCCCGGGCAAGGCTCTCACCTCCCCGTCCCTGCCGCTACCTTCTGTCGGCTTTGGGCCGTTCCTGCACTCGAAAATGGATGGTCACCCGGTCCGAAGATCCCGAGGCCAGTTTCAGGGAAGGGGGCGTCAGCACGATGGACGCGGTGACGGTTCCGCTCTTGGTCAAATGGTCCAGGCGCACGGGCGTTGTGTAGATCGTGCCCGCTTTCTCCAAGATCTTTCCCCCTCCGATCACCTTCAGACTCTCGGGAGTAACCGCGGCGGAGACCAGCATCAGGTGTTCCGGGAGCTTTCCCGTCCAGTCCACCTGCACGGGCAATTCCTTGGTAACGGGAACGTCCAGGATGACCTCGATGGAGGTGGGCTGGACTTTGTTCAGGAAGATGCCGGGCGGCAGAATGATGTTCTCCTGGGTGATGGGAAATACGTTGCGCCCTTCGGTGGCTTTGCTCAGGTCGATCTTTAGCTGGACCTGTCCGGCACGAAGGGACTTGATGAGAGCGCTGGATCCGTAGAGCTGCAACCGGATTTCATCCACGGAAGTGTCCATGATTTCGTAAATGGGAGGGCGATTCACATACTCGATGGGGACGTTGAGGGCGATGACCGTGTCCTGGCTCCGGGTGAAACCAAACCAGATCCCCGTCATCACCAGCAGGGAGGTGACCCCCGCCAGGATGAGCTTCAGCGTCTCGCGCTTGTGTTCGTGTCCGTTGATCCGGTCCTGGAAATTCAGGTGCTTTTTCAAGAGATGGGACAACTCCTCGGGTTGGGCCACCGGTTTGATGAAGTTGCCCTGGGCCACCGTCACCCGCCCCCGTTCTTCGGAAACGGCCACGATGAGGGCATCGGTTCGCTCTGCCAGCCCGGCCGCCGCCCGGTGTCGGGTCCCGTAGTAGCTGGGAAGATCCTGTCTCTGGGAAAGCGGCAACAGGACCCCCACCTCCGCCACCCGGTTGTCCCGGATGATGATGGCCCCGTCGTGCACCGGGTTCTTGGGCCAGAAAATGCTGTAGAGCATCTCTCGGGATACCGTTCCGTCCCATTGGATCCCCCCGTGCACCACCTCGGCGAGGTCTTCCTTCCCCGGGAAGACGATCAACGCCCCGATTCGTTTCTTCCCCAGCTGGTAGATGCTGTCGACGATGACTTCCACCGGCGCCTGTTGTTCCCGGCGGGGGGAACCCCACAGGAACGCCTTGAGGTTCCGCACCTGCAGCACGGAACGGATCTCGTTGCGAAACACCACGATGATGATGATGGCGGCGGCGGCGGTGATGCCCCGAACCGCCCAACTGGTGAGGATCAGCCCCATGGAAGCGGCCGCTTCCTGGAGGATCCACAGGGAGGTGATTCCGACCAGCACTCGAAAGGCGTTGGTCCCCTGGAACAGCACGTACACCCGAAAGAGGATGTAGCTGTTGATGACGATGTCCACGAGATCCTGCCACCGCACGGTGGAAAGGAAGGTCAGAAACTTGTTCATGGTTTTCAGGCCGCCTTCGCTCAGTCGGTAATGCTGAAACGCAACACGCCGAATAC
>JARKQW010000356.1 GCA_029974695.1 Syntrophobacteraceae bacterium
CCTGCTTGACGGCGGCCATGCAGCAGACGGAAGAGCAGAAGTTTCGGCCTCGAGCGCTGTCCCTCGAGGCAACACACTATATCCAGGCCGTTCTGCGAGGCTTTTGGCGGTCCGAAGGCCCGCGGAGGTGACCGCCGAAGGGACCGGTGGCCGAAAGCATGCGCTCATATTCGAGGGCGGTGACCACCTTCGCATACCGTCCATGGCCGTATTCCCCCGTCTGGGGCACCAGGGCGGGCTCGAAGCCCCCCGAAAGAACCACGGCCCCCGCTTCGAGGCCCCATTCCCGGGCCTGACTCTCCAGGCAAACGGCCTGTACGGGACAGGTCTTCTCGCAGGCCCGGCATCGTCCCTTCAGCAGAGGAGTGGGATTCACAAAGTGGCACTTGAATCCGGACCGAACCGAATCGAGCCCGAAGGCGATCCCCAGGAGTTCCGTGTAGTAAAGAATGGGCAAAGGCCGGGGGAAATTCATGCCCTTTTTGCGGAGGACCTTCGGCTGATGAAGGTCCAAATTCGTCCGGCACAGGGGACAGCAGACCACGACCGCGTGGGCCCCGCAGGCGGTCGCCCCGGTCAGGAGCCTGTCCATCAGGGCGAGGCCGATTTCCTTCTTGGGGATTCCGATCCCCGCTCCGCAGCAGGTGGCCTTGAAGGATCGGTCGAGAGCGTCGGCTCCCGTGGCGGACGCAATGAGGTCCAGGTGCCGGGGGTTTTCGTAGTCTGCATATCCCGTGAGCCGGGGGGGCGAACCACCTGGCAACCGTAATAACAAACCACCCGCAGACCCTCGAGGGCTCCCCGGGCGATCCGTCGGATGCGATCCAGGAAAGGCGGCTCGGCTAAGGTTCGCGCCAGGTCCAGCACCACCGGTGCTTTGGGGATGGACCAGGCAATATCGGCCCGCTCGTGGAGAAGCACTTCCCTGGTCCGGCTCAGACGCCGGAAATACATGGGACAGGCAACGGCCGGGTCAAGCCCGAAATTTGCCGCCCGGGCCAGATTCCTCGCAGGCAGAATGACGGCCATGTGCTCGTCGAGGCTGCGGGCGGCGGTCGCCCCGCAGCAGGTCCAGTCGGGGATTTCCGTCAACCGGATGTCCAGGGCCTCCATCACGTGCCGGATGGATCCCCGGTAATCCCAGCTCATGGATTGCAAGGCACAGCCGGGGGTAATAGGCCATCGTTTTTATGAAGGACCTCCCTTCCGACCTTACTGGAGGAGGACCTTGCGAATCTCGACGGCTCCTCGGCTCCGTTCGGGAAGAACTCTGAGGCGACGGCGCTTCCACGGTTCCCAGGCCAGGGAAAGGTCTTCGGCCAGGTCTTCCTGGCCGGGCAGGCGCCCTTGCAGCAAGCTCTCGAGCTTGAAACGCCGGAGCAGTTGGAGATCATTCATGCGGCCGTGGGCATGAAGAACCTCCAGGAAGACCCGGTGAAACAGGGCGATGTCGCGTTCGGCGGGTTTCTTGCGGGTCGAGACCACCGCGTTCTTGAGACGGCCCATGAGTGCCGCCACGTCGATTTCGTTGGGGCAGTACGTCGAGCACATCTCAAACGAGAGGCAAATCCAGATGGCGGAGGATTGAAGGACCTGCTCCTTCTCACCCAGTTGGACCAGGCGGACCACCTGGTGGGGCTTCAGGTCCATGAAAGGGCCGACGGGACAGCTGTTGGTGCAGCGCAGGCATTGGCAGCAGGACCCCACCTGAATTCCGCTGTCGGCGGCGAGGGCCTGAGACCACAGCCGTTCGCGACCGCCTACCTGCAATGTCGATCCGGACGGATTCATGTTCATGCTCCCTGGCAGGAATGGGGTTTCAGAGGAGCCGGGGCGGTCGGTCGGGCAGGAACGCCGCATCCGAAGGGTTCTCGAACCTCGAGGGGTTCGGTTCGGCAACCACGGGAACGGACTGGGAAAAGCGAAAATGGACAACGGAAACGGCGAAAAGTTTCTCCTCTTCTTCGTTACGGCCAAACGGGCCCTTCACCCGAAAGCCACGCCCCGGGCAAGTGTGCTTCCAGGAGAAGAACTCTCTCAAAATTCCCCTCCGGGATGTCTTTTACGCCCGGTGGGCGGGGGCATGAGGCTTACATGAGCCCTCCTCCCGGGGGGAAAAAAGCAAAACCGACCCTTCCGATAGCCATTCATTTCCCTTGGGTAACCCCCCGGCTTTGCCGAGGGACTCCCAGAGTTTGACAGTTCCGGGAGTCCGTTTTGCCAGTAGGCGCTGTAGCACCAACCAAGCCTGAACACAGTATTCCGGTCACGCTGTTACGGCTGCCTTGAATCATGATGATGAAATGAAGCACAGCTGACCTGGTGAGCGCGTAGCAGCACGAGTTTACACAGTGCTTCAAGCCGCTTTGAGCGGTCCACGGTTTTACAAGCCTCCGGCTTTGCCGGAGGTACCTGACTCTACCGAAGGAAACAGCCAAAGGAAACAAAGGGGGGAAGGGTCGCTATCCCCGGGGAGATTTTGCATTGAAGAGCCGGGTGAGTTCGCGGTCGAGGGTATCCGAGAACCGCTGTCTGTCTCGTGAGGAAAACGGCTTGTGAGGGGGAGTGATCACCCCCGCCTCCCGGATTTCCTGCATGAAATTGCGGATTGCAAGCCGTTCCCCGATATTCTCCCCGGTGTGGAGCTCCCCTCGAGGCGTGATGACCACCACTCCTTTCCGCACCAGGGCCGAGGCCAGGGGAATGTCCTGGGTGACGACGAGGTCCCCTTCTCGAGCCTGCCGGACCAGGTATTGGTCCACGGCCTCGGGATCTGCGCCGATCCGCACCGCGGACAGGTAAGGGGAGTCGGGAAGGCCGATGTGTTTGTTGGCCACAAAGACTGCGGGGACTTGGAGTCTTCGGGCCGCTCGAAGGATCAGGTCCTTGATTGGACCCGGGCATGCGTCTGCATCCACCCACATCTTCATTGGCGGGCTTTCAAGGGTTCGGGAGTCGTCTTCCGGGGCCCGCGCCGGGCCCCGGACCGGAGGGGCGTTTCCCATTGGACCCGCCCCCGGGCACATCCTTCAAAACACTGCGTTCAAACTCAGCAAATTCATGATCTCGCCGTCGGGGTCCACCATGGAGTATTCGAGGTTCCAGCGAATGCTGAGGCGCTTATGGAACAGGGAGAAGGCGGTCCCGAGGGAAAAGGTGCCGTAGTCGGTGTCCGCGCCGTGGGTGCACAGGTCCACGGTGTTGAACCTGCTGTAGCGGTACCCGGCCAGGAGCTGCCAGGCATCCGTGACCGAGTACTTGAAACCCAGCATGGGACGAATCACGGAAGTATCCCACTTGGCCACCGCGTCGTCACGACCGATGTCGGGAGAATGCCGCCCAAACTCGATACTCGTTTCATGCCATTCCCCTTCGACGGCCAGGACGGCTTTCGAGCTCAGGCTGTACTCCAAGCCGATTCGTATGCCGTAATGGTGCATGGCGTTGTCGCCCCCGGTATCCCTTCCGTTCCATTCGTTGTCGGTGGACCCGTGTCCCAGGTCCGCTTCCAGCCCGTAGCGAAAGCTCGATCCCACATTGCCCCTGAGCCCGAACCGGTGCCGCCAACTGCTCGCGCTGCTTTTCAACAGGTAATCCACGTTTTGGGGAACGGGGATGCCGGGTGAAAACTTCGCCCACGTGACGTCCCAGTGCCATGTGTCGTCCAGGTAGGTAAGCCCGTAGCCGACGGACAGGTCGTCTCCCAGGGGGACCCCCCAGGATAGGCCTACTCGGAAGCCGGATTGCTCGATTCGGGACAGGTCGTTATCGCCCAGATCGTTCCACAGGGCGTCCGCCCCGATCCCGAAGGTCCCGGGGACGGATTCCAGCCGGAAGGCCTGGTAGACGCCCATGTCCGACAATCGAGCCGTGGGTCTCTCGCAAATCCGTTCCACCTTGGGATGACCCGGTCCCGGCGGTATGACCCTTTTGAGCGCGTAGGTCTGACCGTTGAGGTGATTGAAGGTCCAGTAGGTGAGCAATTCGGGCTTATGGACCAGGGCCAGGGCTGCGGGGTTCTGAAGGATCGAGGCGGCGGAGCCTTCAGCCCCCTCCCACGCCCCGCCCGCTACGGCAGCGCGTTCGAAGGGCCGGGTGAAGTACTGCAGGTCGAAGAGCCGGGAGTTGAAGGATTCCACGTCCCCGGCGCTCAGGGGTTGGGGCGGGAAGAGGAGGATCAACATCAGGAAGGACAAGAGAGCTTTCATGGGAACCTCCGACGGCGGCCGAGAAGGAACGGTCGGCTAAGAGCAGTCAGCGATGAGCGGGACGGTCATTCGGTGGTCTTGGGTGCGCCTGCACCCGTCGATGTCTTCTGAGCCCTCGAGAGACGCTGGACCAGGGTGAGGGCAAATTTTCTGAGAAACAAGATCTGCAAACTCTCGGGGGATGCGTCCAGCAGAGTTGCGCTGATCTTGAGCAGGATGCAGTCCGTCTGTGCGACGACGGTTGCTTCCCGGGCTCGGCTGCTGAGGTAGGCCATCTCCCCGAAGCAGTCTCCTCTTCGCAAAACCGCGAGGACCTTGCCGCCCTTTTGCACCGTCACACCCCCGCTCAAGAGGACGTAGAAGCAATCGTCAATCTGGCCCTCGGTCACGATCACCCGCCCCGAAAAGACCTTGATGAGGCTGCTGGCATCCAGGATCTGGCGTACCTGTTCGGGCGTGAAGTCTTCAAAAAAAGACACCCCGCAAAGCAGTTCGGCGGTGGTGTCCGGAGTGTCTCTGGACCGGGCTTCCCTGATGCTTCGTATGGCTGCTCTGAGCTCGAGGGCGAAATCCAGGCAGGATTGATAGCGGTCGGCCGGGGCCTTAGCCAGAGCCCTCCTGCAAATATCCCACAGAAGTTCGGGCAGATCGCCGCGAATCTCGAGGATGCTCTTGGGGTCTTCCTGGGCAATCCGGTACAGGATGGAATAGTATTGATCTCCGGGAAAGGCCTTCTCCCCGGTCAGGAGCTCATACAAAACGCAACCCGTGGAGAAGATGTCGCTCCGCTGGTCCAGGTTCTCTTCCTTGACCTGCTCGGGAGACATGTAGCTGGGACTTCCGACGATGCCCATGGTCATCGTCCCTTCGGACTTGATGTGAGCGATGCCGAAATCCGTGATTTTCACGGTCCCGGTGTCGGTGAGCATGATGTTG
>JARKQW010000360.1 GCA_029974695.1 Syntrophobacteraceae bacterium
GGTCTACGACGACGCAAACCATCGGGTCACCTACCGGGACTACCAGGGAACCGCGGTGCCCGACGATCCGACCCTACAAAACGAGCTTTCCGGCGGCAAACTGGCGGGGTTGCTCAGCGTCTACAACCTTGCGGGCAACCAGCACGATCTCTCCTTTGTGCAGGCCAATCCCGATGCTGCCGAACTCACCTACCTGGATCGCCTGAACGCCTTTGCCGCCGCCCTCATTACGGAAGTGAACGCGATTCACCGGCAGGGGGGAGGCAGCGTCGTATTCGACGATTCGGTGCTGGGTGAGGACTTCAAAGCAAGCGACCTGGCCGTGGATGCGAACTTCGTGGTGAATTCCGCCCAGGCGCTGGAGATTGCGGATTTGCAGTCCCACCGGTTCTCCGGGCTTCCGGGGGAATCCAACCTGGGAAATGCCACGTTTCTCGAGTACCTGGGCCGCATCCAGGAGCAGGTGGGCTTAGACCGGCAGGACTCCTTGTCCTGGGCGGATTTCCAGGCGACTTTGTTGAACCGGTTGCAGGAAGAGCAGCAGTCCGTGTCGGGAGTCAGCATCGACGAGGAAATGGTGGACCTGATCAAGTTTCAGCAAATCTACCAGGCTGCGGCGAAGGTGATCAGCCACGCTGCGGAAATGCTCGACACCGCCATCGAAATGGTAGGATAGGGGGTCCGGGGTCATGCGAATCAGCTTTGCAACCGCTTGGGACAGGATGTTGCTCAACATCAACCGGGACAGCGTCGACTTGGACCGACTCACCACGGAAATCGGGTCCGGCAAACGACTGCTCGAACCCTCGGACGATCCCGCCGCCTGGTCTCAAAAGGTCGAGATGAAGCAGGGCCTGCGGGAGTTGCAGACCTTCAAGGACAATGTGGACTTCGGGATCGGTTGGAACCAGGCCGTGGAGGATGCTTTGAACCGGGCTTCCGACCTGCTGATGCGTGCCAAGGAAGTGGGGATGGGCGCGGTCAAGCTGGTAGATGCCGAGGAGCGGTCCGCGAAGGTGGACGAGCTGCAGCAGATCTTCGAGGAGGCGCTGGGGGTCATGAACGAGCAGTACGGGGAGCTCTACCTCTTCAGTGGAAAACAAACGTCCACCGCCCCTTTCCAACTGGGAGACCCCACGGATCCCGGCTATCCCGATTTCACCTATCACGGAGACACCCAGGACTACCAGGTGCGCGTGGGGAAGGACTTCCGACAGACCATCAACTTGAACGGAGCAGACGTCTTCTTTGCGGATGCGTCCGATGTGGACACCAACCTGCTCAAGAGGATCATGGATCTGCGGGATGCCGTGCGGGAAGGGGACACGGACAAAATCACCTCCCTGTTGGGTAGTCTCGACGAGGACTACGAGCGCATTACCATGAAGCAGTCCACGGTGGGAGTCCGGCTGGAAGGACTGGACCGACAAAAATCGGCCCTGGAAAGCATTGCCGTGAACCGCACGGATCGACTCTCGGAGATCGAGGACGCGGATGTGGCCGAAGTGATCACGCGACTCCAGCAAAAACAGGTGGCCTATGAAGCCGCCCTGCGTGCGACGACCCTGATCAAGGACCTCAACCTGGCCAAATTCCTGTAGTTCCGAAAAGACGGGCGGAAATCAAAGGAGAAAGGGGACGGGCGAAGGCGGGGGTAACCGGCTAATCCCGGCTGGGCCGGGCAAGGGGGCGGTTTTCCACGGGACGTGGGGCGGAGCCGGGAATCCCGCGACCGTGACGGACCCCGGGCCTCTGCAGGGAACCCGGGGGCGAAAGGGCGGCTCTCTCTACCACCATAATTCCTCCGTCATCTTCTGAGCGATCTTCTCCGCATCGATCGCGTAGGTCTTGTTATCGACGGAGCTTCGAATGGCCTCGACCTTGTCGATCCGAATTTCTTCGGCCCGGTCCATGACCAGTTTCTTTGCCTGAGCCACTTCAAGATATCCCTTGGAGAGCTTCACGCTGTCGGCTTCCACGGAGCTCGCCTGCGCCTTTTCCTCTCCCGGGGTTCGGGAACCCGGCTCGGCGGTCTTCAGTGGAGCCTGGGTGATGTATGCTTGTACCTTCTTGACATCCATAGCGGTTTCCTTCTGCATTGCATGCCGCTTGCGGCAGTGGGGGGAGGGGCATCATCGCGCCGGGACGCCGGTGACCCCTAGCCTTTGAGCAGATCGAAATCTTCACTCTGCTGATAGATCTGCTCCATGGCCTGGGATGTGACTCGTTCCACGATGGCACGGCGCCGAGCTTCCTCCGAAATGGTCACCTTTTCCTGGGGCCGTTTGGGGTCTTCGGACTCGAGCCTCTTCGTAATCTTGGATCGCTGAAGCTGCTTGCTGTAAGTGCGAAGCACGCTTTGGATGCGATAGTCCGTGATTACCATGGCTGGGTTCTCCTTCAACCTACTTGTCGGATGGTCCGGGAGAGAACTTTAGAAAAAAAAGAGGAAGGAAGAACGTTCTCCGATCCTCGAGAGGACTTGCCATAGAACTTGCATAGGTCCTCGATGGGGGCTCGAACGCAAAAAAGTTGGAAAGATCTCAAGTTTTTATACCGACTTCCCGATTCATATGATTGTGAACACGACAAGAACCAACCAGCCCGGTAGAAAGGAGACGCATTTCCATGGAACAGCTGGCTAGAACGCTTGATAAGGCGAAGCGGACCTCGGCGGAGAAAGGCGGCAAGTACCTGACGTTCACCCTTGCCGAAGAGGAATACGGCATCGGGATCCTGAAGGTCAAGGAGATCATCGGCATGATGCCCATCACCCTCATTCCGCAAACTCCCCACTACGTTAAGGGAGTCATCAACCTACGGGGGAAGGTCATCCCGGTGGTGGACCTCCGGAGCAAGTTCAGCATGGATGCGACCGACTACACGGAGCGCACCTGCATCATTGTGGTCGAAATTGCCAGTGATTCCGGATCGATCATGATGGGGATCGTTGTGGATTCGGTTTCGGAAGTGATGAACATCAAAAACGAGGACATCGAGGAAACGCCCACCTTCGGCACCAAGTTGAATACCGATTACATCCTGGGCATGGCCAAGATGAACGGGGGCGTCAAGATTTTGTTGGATATCGATCGAGTATTGACTGCCGGGGAGTTGGACCTGCTGGACAAGGCGGTATAGGGGTTTCTTCCCGCCGTGCCTTGCGTCTTCCTCCCCCCCGGGCGGTAACGGCGGATTCCGCGGCCCGGACTTCCAGCACCGGCCCTGCTGCCCTTGCGGTTTGAGGCAGCAGGGCTTTGAGGTTTAGAATCCGAAGTCCGCCAGCAGGGCGTCCACGTCGTCCTGGGAGTGGAGGGCTTCGGTTCTCTTCTTGTGGGCCGGGCCGTAGAGTTCGTCGGACGGACCCTTCCTTCTTCCTTCCATTGGCACTCCGAAAGCTTGAATCACGTTTACCAGCTTCATTTCCAGGTCCTTGAGCAGGTGGAGGATCTTCATGACCACCTGTCCCGTCAGGTCATGGTAATCCTGGGCCGTGAGGATGGTGGTCAGGTCGTCCCGGGTTTGGAGAATCGAGGCGGATAGCTTCTCGGTCATGGCCGAGCCCTCCTCGAGCCTCCTTTCCGCCCGGTCTCCGATGGCTTGCAGTCCCCTCACCATGTCCTGCATTTGGGCCACCAGTTCCAGGTCTCTTTCGTTCCTCTTCTGAATGGCTTCCACGTGGTCAAGGGTGGTATTGGCCGCCTTCTCGGTGATCTCGAGGATGTGTTCGAGGCGGTTGCCCGAATCGGGGAGCTTGTCTTCCACCATTTCCTTCAAGGCGGGGTCCAGGGTGGATGTGAAGCCTGTGAGGGAGCTGTGGAGTTGGCGGGCCATGGTGCCGATCTCGTTGTAGAGGGCGACGTGCTTGTCCTGGTCGGTCAGGGAAAGAAGTGCTTCCTGGGCCCGCTTGAGGTTGCCCTCGGAAAAGGCTTTCATGAAATCCTTGATGATGAGGAGGATCTTTTCCATCCTCCGGTCTTCCCGGCTGAGCTCGGGAGCCAAGGATCCCTCCGGGTGAATGGGAGAGAGCAGGGCCGTCAACTGTTCCACAACGGCGGGGTATGCTTCGAAATGGAGCTGGAATGCGGGGCTGTTGCTCCCGTTGCTCTTGTAAAGAATGTGCCCTCCCAGGTGAGCCACGACCTGCTCGAGCCCGGAAAAATCCACTGCCGGAGCGTCGGCGGGCTTTCCCGGGATGGTTCCCACGGGCTTCCGGGCCGAGGATCCCCCCTCGGGGTGCCGGTCTTCCTCTTCTCGGACTTGACCCGGGGGCGTTTCACCCGGTTCTTGGGCCCCATCCAGGGCCGTCAAGATCTCCTCCACTCGAACTGCCGAGATCTCGCCGCCGTCGGCCGCCTTCTTCAGTTCCTCGATAATGCCGTTCAAGGCGGAACCGACGGTATACAGGTCGTCCGGCCGTTGGCGGAGCGGGGTCCGCTGGTCCGCGAGGGCTTTTTCGAGGCCCATTCCCGCCTTCTCGAGAGTTCCCAGCCCCAGCATGGCCGCGGTGGTGTGAAAGGATTTGAGAGCCCGGCGGCAGGTGTCCAGCCTCTCTTGATCGTCGGGGCGGCCGTCTAGGAAACCCAGGTGTTCCTCCACCGTCTCGAGGATCTGTACCAACTCAGCCCAATCTTCTTCGTGCAGTTCCATCGTCATCTCGAATTTCCCTCGTAATGGCTCACGATCCCTTTGACATCAAGGATCAGTGCGACCCTCCCGTCCCCGAGAATGGCCCCGCCCGAGATCCCCGTCACGTGCCTCAGGGACGATCCCAGGCTCTTGATCACGACTTCCTGTCGGCCCAGGATTTCGTCCGCCTGGAGGCAATAGGAGCGGTTGTCCTCGTTGACGACCAGGAGCAGGCCTTCCCAGGGGTCCCGGTACTTGGGCTCGACGCCGAAAAGCTGGTGCAGGCGTATGAGAGGCATCAGGGTGTCCCGGACCTTAATGGCTTCCCCCTTTCGGTGAACCGTCTGATAAGCCTCCCGGCCCGGTCGCAGGGATTCCTTCATGGAGATGGTCGGCACCACGTAGCGCTGGCCCCCCACCTGGATGATCATGCCGTCTATGATGGCCATGGTCAGTGGGAGTTTCAGCTGAAACCGGGTTCCCCGACCTCGATGGCTGGAGATTTCGATCTTGCCTCGGAGACGTTCCACGCTCTTTTTCACCACGTCCATGCCCACGCCCCGGCCGGACACCTCGGTGATCTTGTCCTTGGTCGAGAAGCCCGGATGAAAAATGAGATCGTAGATCCCCCGTTCGTCCAGGGGTTCGTCGGGGGAAATCACCCCCCTTTGAACGGCCGTGGAACGGATCTTTTCGGCATTCAGGCCGCGTCCGTCGTCCTCGATTTCGATGACGATGTTACCGCCCTTCTGCTCGGCGGAGATGACGATCACCCCCGGAAGGACCTTTCCTGCGGCTTTTCGCTCCTCCGGAGATTCGATCCCATGGTCGATGGAGTTGCGGATCATGTGCACCAGGGGCTCGTAGATCTCTTCCACCATGTTGCGATCAATTTCCGTCTCTTCCCCCTTCATTTCCAGGGTGACTTCCTTCCCGGATTTTCGGGACAAATCCCGCACCAGCCGGATCATCTTCTGAAAGGTGCTTTTGATGGGCACCATCCGCATGGCCATGGAAATCCGCTGGAGCTCGTTGGTGATCCGGCGAAGCTGGACGGTGTCCTTCTGGAACTTCTGCTCCTTGATGGCTTCCACCTCGCTGTTCTGAAGGACCATGGACTGGGCGATGACCAGCTCTCCCACCATGTCCACCAGGTTGTCCAGCTTGTGGGTGTCGATTCGGACGGAAGCGGCGCTTTCCTTGGACCGACGCTGCTCCCGCAGGGCCGAGGACACCTCCCGGCTGCTGACCATCCCTTTGCCGATGAGCAGCTCTCCCAGCTTCTTCCCGGAGGCTCTGCTGTCCTCCAGGGCCCGATGGATGGTTTCGTCTTCAACGACTCCCCGGTCCACGAGTATCTCGCCCAGCTTGCGCACCGGGGCTTCCTCCGCCACCGGGGTATCTTGGAACGCGCTCAATCGTTGGAGAAAATCCTCGACGACTTCCGCGTTGTCGGGAAGGGGTTCCCCCTGGGCCACGGAATCCTCAAGGACCCCGATGAGGGTCTTCAAGAGATCCACCGACTTGAGAATCAGGTCGATGGCGTCGTCGGTGATGAGGATCTTGCCCGCCCGAGCGCAGTCCAGGAGGTTTTCCACCTCGTGGCTCAAATGATGGATGTCTTTGAGGTTCAGAAACCCGGCAACTCCCTTGATGCTGTGAAAGGGCCTGAAAATGGCGTTGATGGCGTCCTGGTCCTTGGGGTCCGTTTCCAGGGCCAGGATGTTCAATTCGATGGAGGAGAGATGCTCCTTGGCTTCCTCGATAAAATCCCTAACCAGCTCCGGGTCCTGCAGCTCCATTTCCGCCGTCGACCCCTCGGGTGCTCGGCTCCCACCCTCCGATCCGCCTTCCCATTCCCCGGCGGTCTCGGAGGTCGCGGGGAGGGGACCCACGGGGTCCGTTCGGCCGGCAGGGGGCTCCCGGATGAGGTCCTTGATCGCCTCCAGGTCCGAGTGGGACACGGAATCCTCGGAGGATTCCGGTCCGCCGTTTCCCGTGGGGCAGAGCTCCCGGATCAGACCCTGAACCGTCTGCCAGTCCTTCTGCAGGTCGGGGGATTCTTCCAGGATCATCCGGTTCAACAGCTGCCGGATTCGCGGCAAGAGGTCGGCGGCCTCTCCGGAAAAGTAAGAGGCTGCCTCGAGCTGTTCCAAGAGATTGAGGCACTCCCCCATGCCCATGAGATCCTCAGGACCATCGATCACTCCGTTTGTCAGTTTCTCCACCACGTCTTGCATCGGAGTCCTATCCTCTCTTCGAGCCCTCGAGACCGGGTTCGGGCTAATCGTTGGGGAGAATCTTTGCCAGCTTTTCCCCCAAAGTCGCGGCCGTAAAGGGTTTGACGATATAGTTGCTCACCTTCGCCTTCACCGCTTCGATGATGTTTTCCTTCTGAGCTTCCGCAGTCACCATCAAGAACGGGATGTCTTTGGTCTGTTCGGCGGCCCGCACTTGCTTGAGGAAGTCCAACCCGTTCATTTTGGGCATGTTCCAGTCCGAGACGATCAGGTCGACTTTGTTGGTTTTGAGCACTTCCAGGGCCGCCGTTCCGTCCTCGGCTTCCAGGATGTTTTTGAACTCCAAGTCCCGCAAGATGTTCCGCACAATGCGGCGCATGGTTGCGAAGTCATCCACCACCAGGGCGGTCATGTCCTTGTAGGCCATCGCTAAACTCCTCTTTACCCATAACATTCCATTGGTAATTGACTCACACCGTGGCGATCACCGGTGACACCGTGTGATACGGCGGGTTGCTCTCCCGGGGGTTCTTGTCCGCCCCACGGCGGAGGATTGAGCCCTGCCGACCACCGCAGGGGCCGGCTCCGGAGGTCTCGTTCCCGGGGGTTTTATCCGTCCGAGGCCACGGCCTTCAGGACCGTATGAGGGATCTGCTGCAGAGAGACCACCTGCTGCACCCCCCCCATTCGGATGGCTTCCTTGGGCATCCCGAATACGACGCAACTCGCCTCGTCCTGGGCGATGGTCGGGGCCCCGGCCTTCTTCATCTCCAACATCCCGCCGGCTCCGTCTCTTCCCATTCCGGTCAGGATCACCCCCACGGCGTTGGCTCCCGCGTACTGGGCCACGGAATGGAAAAGCACATCCACCGACGGTCTCTGGTGACACACCAGGGGACCGGTTTTCACCTCCACGTAGTACCGGGCTCCGCTTCTGCGAAGCACCATGTGGTAGTTGCCCGGGGCGATAAGGGCCAGGCCGGGAAGCACCGAATCCCCGTCCTTGGCTTCACGCACCTCGATCTGGCAAAGATCGTTCAGACGGTTGGCAAAGGCAGTGGTAAACCGGGGAGGCATATGCTGCACCACGGCGATCCCGGGGGTATTGGAGGGCAGTTGCGTGAGCACCACCTTGAGGGCTTCGGTGCCTCCCGTAGACGCCCCAATGGCAATGACCTTGTGAGTCGTGCGCTTGAGGGCCCGGGAAAGGGAGGCGTTCTCTTCGACGGGTTCCGGGGATCTCGCTCCCGGGCCGGTTCCCAAATCGGATCGGACCCTTACCTGTGCCGCCGCCCGAATCTTTTCCGCCAGCTGAATGCTCATGTCGCCCACGGAATAGGAGCCTCCCGGCTTGGCCAGGACTTCCACCGCCCCGGATTCCATGGCTTCCAGCGCCATTTCGCTGTTCTTGGGCGTCAAGGAGCTGACGATAATGGTCGGAATGGGAAAGTACTTCATGAGCTTGCGGAGGAAACTGATCCCATCCATACGGGGCATTTCAATGTCCAAGGTGACCACATCGGGCCTCAACTTCACGATCTTGTCCCTTGCCACGTAGGGATCCGGTGCCGTTCCCACAACCTCGATGTCTTCGTGCTTGGACAACTCCTGGGTGAAGATCTTCCTCACGATGGCCGAGTCGTCCACGATCAGGACCTTGATTGGATTGGAAGCCTTCTGCATTGAAATCTCTCAGCGTTTGTCCCGGTATGGATACCAATCACTGTCGCGCAGCCGCTCCGCTCGAAATACGGCAACCTCATTGGTGGCGGTGTTGAAGACCAGTTTCCTTCCCCTTGTGCCGCCCGTATCTTCGGAAATGATGGGGATGCCGATTTTCCGAAGGACCTCGCGTCCGACGGTGATGTTGCGACGGCTCACCTCGATCTCTTCGGGGGAAGCTTCCGCCAAGTGTGCTCCGCCGAAAATCTGGGCGTCAAGATCGCTCCTGTGGCTGCCTTCCCTCACAAGCAGGTTGTAGAGGGCCCTCACGGCGACGTTGCCGAACTGGGCCGTGGCCTTGTGGGGGTCCGGCACCAGCGGATAGAGAAAATGGTTCATTCCACCCCACTTCTTCTCTCGATCCCACAGGGCAACCGCAACGGAGGTTCCCAGGACCGTGGAAATGAGAGTGGGGCGCTGGGTAACAAAGATGTAGCCCGGACGAAGAAAGTATTCTTGATGGGAAAGAGGTCCCGTATTTTCCACCTGATGCTCCCCGGCCGGATCAAGACGATTGAGAACAGAAAGATCCCGATTCGATGAACACCAACCCTGCGGGTTCTCCCAGGACATCCATGGGCATGCCCCATAGGGTCGCGCTCGAGGATTGCGCAAACCTCCGGAACCTCGGGATTTCCAGTTGCCAGTTTTCACTGTCGGCGCGATCGAGGTAATTGCCCCCCGCCATGTTGACCAGTTCCTTGAGAACGTCCTCCAGTTCTTCGGATTTCACCCCCTCTTCCCGGATCCCCAGGAAATTGGCGGCGATCATCCTGCCGAAGGATTCCGTCACCGCAATGCCGATCTCCATGGTTTCGGATCCCCGGCACATTTGGACGGACGAACAGCAGAAGAGAGAGGAAGCGGATACGTGCGCAGGTTCCGAGAAGCCCACGGAAACAAAGAACATCGCTTCCAACACCTCAGAAATCGCATCCCTGATCAACATTTCCCGCTTGGGATCCATCCGTTTCCCCCATGATTTGCGCCAGCAAGGCTCGGACCTCCTCCGGTCGAAAAGGCTTTCGCAGGTATCCCCTCGCGCCGAGGGCCAGAGCCTCCTTCAGGCGCGAGTGGCTGGATTCCGTGGTGATGAGCACCACCGGTACGTCCCGGAGATCTTCCTGGGCCGTTAGGGCTTGAAGCAATCCAAAACCATCCATCACCGGCATGTGGATGTCCGAAAGAATCACGTCGACCCAATGGTTTGCGAGGACGCTCAAGGCCTCTTCCCCGTTTCCGGCTTCCAGGCAGTCCCCAATTTGAAATCCGGAAAGTCGCAAGACCTTCTTGATGACTTCTCTCATCGATCTCGAATCATCCACGATCAGAACATTGTACGGCATGGTCGTTTGTCCCGTGTGCTCTAACCCGTTCTTAGAGTTCGAATTCCCCAATCCCGGAAACCTTTAGGAACACTTGGCCGGTCTTCATATCCAGTCGGACGGTGCGATTCACATTGCCGCCCACATGCTCAGCTTTGATTAAGACGTTGTTTTTCCAAAAGATTTTCCGCAGAGCCAGGTAATTGCGTTTGCCGATGTTGAAAAGGCCGTTCTCATCCAGGATTTGAGCCCCTCCCACCACTTTCACCACCAGGTTCTTCTTGGTGGCCCCGTATTGGTAGGATTGTCGGAAAAGTAACGGAATGCCCGTATCCGCAAACATGGCCGGGACCCTCCCGGCCTTCTCGGTGTCCAGATTCGAGTCCGGGAGCATGTAATGCAGCATGGCCCCCACGGTGACCGTGGCGTCGTACAGGACCACCGCAATGCAAGAGCCGAGGGAGTAGGTTATCAGGTTCTCGGCAGGATTGTTACTGACCGCCATGTCCGCGACGCCAACGACCCTTCTCATCTTTACCGTCTCTGCCTTTTCTCAGGTCGAAGTCCTACTTTCTGTACACTGCCGGGCACACGTATCGGAGGGAATGCGACAAGCCCATCAAACTCTCGGAGTGCCCCACGAGGAGGTATCCCCCGGGGCTCAAGTACCGGGCCAGCTTATGAACAATCATCTCCTGGGTCTTCTTGTCGAAGTAGATCATGACGTTTCGGCAAAAAATGAAATCGAAAAGACCCTTGAAAGGGAAAGGATCCTTGAGATTCAAACGCCCGAAGGTAATCCGATCGCGGAGGGCCGAGGCGACCTCGAATTCCCGCCTTCCGTTGTGGTTCTTTAGGGTCCGGAAGTGCTGAGAGCGAAAAGCCTCGGGGACTTTTCCGGCCTTTTCTTCGGAATAAATCCCCCTCATGGCCGTATTCAGCGCATGGGTGGAAATGTCCGTGGCCAGGATTCGAAAATCGATGCGCGGCAATCCCTCCAGGTGGGGAATCACGCACATGGCGATGCTGTAAGGCTCTTCGCCCGTGGAGCAGCCCGCGCTCCAGATTCGCAGCTTCGGGTTCTTCTCTTTTATCTTGGTTTCAAGCAGTTCGGGAAGTCTCTTGTTCAGAAAGTCGAAGTGTTGGGATTCGCGAAAAAAATAGGTCAGGTTCGTGGAGATGGAATCCAGGAAATGGATAAACTCCCCGGAATTCCCCGGGGAGGTGATGTGTTCGTAGTACTGCTCATAGGATGCAAAACCGGTTGCGCGGAGTCTCTTGTTCAATCTTGCCTGGAGAAGGGCTTTTTTCCCTTCATGGAGATTGATGCCGCATTCTTGATACACCAGATCGCTGTATCGCTGAAAGAGCTCATCCGTCAAATTCATGTTGCTCTCTTCGTTCTGCTCCGGTTCCAGGTTGACGCCTCGGGTAGGGTCGGCACGCAGATACCGCGCGCCCCGGCCCATGAAGCATGCGGCCGGATCCGACCCATTAATCGGCATTCGTGGGGCTTCACTTGAGGAATGATGCAAGTTCAACACCAAAAAGGGGCCCTGGAAGGCGGGATCAGAAGAAACGCCCGAAACCGGAGGAGCTTCGATCCCAGCGCCCATGGGCACCTATCGAGGCAGGCGGCTGTCGGGAGGCTAGGGTCGATTGACCGAAGGTCCGTGCGATGGTGGGTTGACGGGGGGATGGGGTCTGGGATGGCGTTCCCGGGGATACAGGTCCATGTTCTGGAGCATGATCCAGGCCTTTTCCTCTTTCTGTCTCTCCTCTTCGTTCAAGTCCTGGACGCTGGGGTCCGCAGGTGCGGTTCGATACGTTCGCGCGTTCGGGTCCTCCGTAAATTCCGCACGCTGTGGGAGAAAAGTCCTCGGGGGAAAGTGCGCCCAAGGGCCCGGACGAGCCCGGAGTCCGTCTGAGCTTTCCTGCACTGAAGCCTCGATGGGGGGTGCCCAAAAGATCGCCAGGGAAAAGAAGACTAGGGCAAAGCATCCCAAGAGCCCTGGAAAGCTTCCAGGCCAACGGCTCAAGGACCGACAGGTTTCACGATCACACCCCGTCATTCACGACTCCACACCCGGCAAGAAACTGCGAAAACGGATACCCGGTTCTGCCCATAAGGGAGTTCCCGGGCACTGTGGGGGCTCCGAACCTCGGTCCCTTTGTGCCTAAGACCGCCCCCCTGTCGTCTTCGGTTCATCGGGGCTCGTTTCCCGGGTTCAATATGGGTTCCCGGATGGATTGCAGCCCATGAAAGTTTGCCGCCCCCCTGCCGATTCTCGACCCTGAAGCGGTCGCTGCGGGCACTCCCCCGCGGGGGGGGCTGCTGGGGGGCCCCATCCGAAGGTTCTTCCTCTTTTCCCGGTTAGAGGTAATCTCCCCGGTTCCACTTGATGGATTCCACGTAGGCCGTCACGCTGAGCTCGTCGCTGATTTTGCGCAAGGGATGGTCTTCAGGCAACGACCGGGTCTCCTCCCGGAGGCGCTCCGCTTCGCTGCGCAAAGACTCGATCAAGGCTTCCGTCCTCTTGGGCTCGCTCGATCCGGGTCCCTCGAGTTCCCGGGCCAACCGATCGAGATTCCGGCCCACGGACAGTGCGATCTCCGCCGGATCCTTGGGGCAGGTCCCGGAAATGGGAGTCAGAAGAGACATGGCGTTCAGGGAGTCCAGGCCGGTCAACGATACACCGGGCGGGGAAGGATCAGTGGTTCGAGGACCATCCCCCACCTCCGTGTTGAGAAGCTCCTGAAAGGCCCCCGATGGACCGGGCCGGCTGGGCCGGGAAGCTTCCCGGGTTTTCTCCATGCTCTCGTTTCGCTGGGTCTCAAGGATTTTCATGAAAGGACCTCCAACCACCTCGGTCTCATTTGCGTCTTCTCCCCCTGGAGGTGTCCCTCGGGGGTGGTCATCCCCATCCCATGGGGCGGGCTTCACGCCCGCCCCGGGAGAAGCGATTCGGAGCAACCGCTGATTCGGAACGGAGCAAGAACTCTGCCAGGTTTTCTCCCGTCCCTCTTTTGGGGGGCGGATGGGAAGGAGTCGGCCCCGAACAAAGAGAGAGCATGGATCTAAATATTCGATATACCATTGGAATTCAAAACCGGATCGAAATGGTTCTTTTCCGTCATGCATGGCTCTTGCTGGGAGATGGGTACGGAGTCCGTCGGGTTCGAGGGTTCGAGAAGAGAGGGAGGAGGAAAATTTTTCCGGAATTGGGCAAAAGCTGCTATTCGAAGCCTAGTTCCCGGCGAATCTCCGGAGCGAAGGGTCAGGCTTGAACGGGAATCAACACCTCGACCCGGGTCCCCGGATCTTGCGGTTCCAGTCGGATGGAGACGCCGTAGGGACCCAGGAGCCTGCGAACACAAAAAAGGCCGAATCCCAAATGCTTGTCGTCGTTTTCGTTGGCGGCGGAAGGGGGGGGCCAGTCGGAGAAGAACAGATCGAAATAAGGACCTTGGACCTTCCGAGGATCTACCCCGCACCCGGTGTCCCGGAAGAGAATCTTGATGAGGTCTCCTTCAAGGAAGCAGTCCACCGTCAGTTGTTTCCGGGTACCGTGTTTCAAGGCGCACAGGCAGTTGTGGAACAGGTGCATGAGGGAGGGGACCAGGTCGCGCCCCAGGATCCGGACCAGGGGGAGCTCTTCGGCGAGGTTCAGCTCCACCTCCACTTCGTGTTTCAGAAAGAGGTCCGACTGAAGAACCCGCACGAGTTTGCACAGAAGGAGTCTCAGGTCGACCTCGGATTCGTTTCGTTCGATTTCGAGCAGGACCATAAAGTCCCTGAGGATCCCGGCGAGGTTGGCGATCTGCTGGGACAATCGTTCCATGCGCTGCCTCTGCTTGACCAGGGCTTTCTCCCATTCGCCGAGGGCTTCGAGAGGTTTCGTGGGGGCCATCCGGTCCAGCTGGTCCTGCCCCTTGAGGAGCATTTCCGCGAGCATGGACACGTTCTGCAGCGGGCCGTTCACATTGTGGATAAGCCCTCGTACCAGTCTTCCCAGATGGCTCAAACGATCTTTTTCGAACAAGGCCTCCAGGGACTGTTCAAAGAGCTTTTGGAGAGGAGCATCGCCATCCGTGGTCGGTTCGGATTTCATGGGATCTCCGGAGAGGGTGGGAGGGAGTTGGCGGATGGGGGCCGATCATTCCGCATCGCAGGCGGAACCGGCTTCACGGAAGGCATCCACCACGTCTGCATCGAATTGCTTTCCCTTGTTTCTTTGCAGCTCCTGCAGGGCGTCCTTTGGGGACATGGCGTCCCGGTAGGCTCGCTTGGAGGTCATGGCATCGAAGGCGTCGGCCACCATGACGATCCGCGCCAGATGAGGAATCTCCTCTCGGGCCAGGCCGTCCGGGTAGCCGGTCCCGTCCCATCGCTCGTGATGATGACGGATGATCCCCCTTTCCTCGGGGCTCAGGCCCAGTTCCGAGACGATGGAGTCTCCGATGACCGGGTGCTTCTTCACGAGCTCGTATTCCTGGGACGTGAGGACGGTGGGTTTGTTGAGAATGCTGTCGGCAATGCCGATCTTGCCGATGTCGTGGAGGTAGCCCACTGTCTGCAGGGCCTCGATCTGGGCGGGGGAACATCCCAGCCTTTGGGCGATGCGAAGGGCGTACCGGGTGACTCTTTCGGAATGTTTTCCCGTGTATAGGTCCTTGGCTTCCAGGGCGTTGACCAAGGACTTGAGGATGCCGTAGAAGTTGCCGATCATGCTCTCATAGAGGGCCATGTTCTCGATGGTCAGGGCGGCCTTCTTTACGAGGAAATCCAGGAGCTTGATTTCGGTTTGGCTGAACACCTTTTCCTCGCCGTTGGCGGCGGCCGCCAGGAACCCGAAAAGCTCCCCTCGAATGTGCAGGGGCCAGCAAGAGAGCCTGCTCGAATTTCGAAGCCACGTTTCGGAGTCCGTCCCGCCAAAAAGGTCCGAAAGGTTGATCCTGACCGGGCTCTCCCGGTTCAGCGCTTCTTTGAGCTGCTCCCCTCTCACCTGGACGAGCCTTCTTCCGTCATGCAGCCTATCCAGGCCGTGCTCCGAAACGAGCATCAGGCTGTTCTGCTCCGGGGGCATGATGAAGAACCCGATCTGTTTGGACGAAGTCACACGGGAAGCGACCTCCACGATGCGCGGGTAAAGGTCTTCACTAGAGCGGACTTCATCCAATTCCCGGGAGATGCCGAAGAGCTGTCCCTGCTCATGGATCTTGTCCTGGAGCTCCTTGTTGACCAGTTCGAGCTGGTTGCGGGCCTGGATCTCGAGCTGAAGGCTGAGGTTTTCCAACAGGAGCCTGCGTTCCTTGGTGACCCTCTCCAGTGCCAGGGCCATGTCCTGGAGGGTGAAAGGTTTGGTGAGAAAGTCCGACGCCCCTTTTCTCATGGCTTCTATGGTGGAACCCATGGTCGGGTAGCCGCTCATCATCACAATGGGAAGGCTGGGGTCTTCCCGCTTGATGGAATCCAGGAGCCGCAGTCCGTCCATGTCGGGCAGGCGAAGGTCCACAAAGGCGCAGTCGAAGGATTCTTCCTGCACCGCGGCTTCGGCCTCTTGCCCGTTGAAGCAGACCCTGACCCGCTCGTGGTCGAGCTGCTGGAGATACTCACGCAAGAGCTCGCTAAGTACTACGTCGTCTTCCACGATGAGGATTTTCATGTTTCTTTGGATCCGAAGTTGTTGATGATGGCTCGCTTCAACAGAGTGAATTCGGCGTCGCTGATGACGTGATCCCTTCGCAGCTCTTTGAGCCGTTCGAGCTTGGAGAGCACCTGTGCGGGGCTCTCTCGATGGATCTCGAAGAGATTCAGGGGGAGGGTGTGGCGAGGAAACAGCAAGACGGAGGCATTCGCCGCCGGATGGTCGTTTTGCGGCGCCGGGGTTCCAGCCGTGGTGGAGTGGCACTCCTCCTCGAGAAGGTGGAGCTTCCGGTACACAATTTCGAGGTCCTTCAAGAGCTGGTTCTTCTCCCTGAGGATCTTGACCTTCTCTACGGCGTTGCGCGTCATGATCGTGATCCGCTCGATCTTGAACGGCTTTTGGACATAGTCGTACGCCCCCAAGCGAATGGCCTCGATGGCGGATTCCAAGCTGCCGTACCCCGTGATGATGATGGTGAGAATATGTGGATGGATCTGACGGGCATGGGTGAGCAGAGTCAGCCCATCCATGCGCGGCATATTCAAATCGGTGATGAGGATGTCGAAGGAAGAGGTTCGGAGCTTCTCCAGGGCGTCCATTCCGTCCGAAGCCAAAGTGGCGTCGACCTCGTCGTCTTCAATGGCATCACGCAGGAGCTCACGACAGACATCATCGTCATCGACAATCAGGATTTTGATCCTCGAGTTCAAACCACATCCTCGCAGCGGGGTGTCGGGCATCGCCAACTCACTCATACTGTACCATCTAACAAGACCCCCCGCAATTCTTTCAGCTTTTCTCTGAGGTCCAGCAGGTTCTCGGGAGGGATCTGGCGGATCACCTCGCCCGTATCCCGATCAATCACCCGCACCACCACTTCTCCGGTCTTCTCACTCAGATCGAAGCTGAGCTGAATGTTCAGATCCTCCAGATAGGACTGCACTTCCTCCACCAGTTCCTTGGCCTTGCCTTTTTCCATGCCCGGGGACTCCGAGGCCCGGCCCTGCTTGTCCTGGGTGGAGACCTTCGCCTCTCCTCGTTTCTCCGCCTTGGTTACGGGCGGAATCAGGGAGGCTTCCTTGAGAGCGGCATCCTGTCGCAACCACTGTTCCGCCCCCGTCGGCGTGATTTCCTGTATCTTGGCTTCCATGGGGATCCCCCTCGATCCAAAGAGATAGTGCTCCCTTATCATTTCTCCTACACTTTCATCGGCACCTCGGGGGAGAACCTTTAGAGCAAAGTGGGTGTTGCCATCCGATCTACTTGGAACGCATGGGGCGGGTCGTCTTCTCTTCCGGGGGGATCAGCATTTGGGCCAGTTGCACCCCCAGGGCGGAAGAAAGGAGGCGATAACGTTGGGCGGGTTTTCCCGGTACGGTGGTCCAAAAGAGATCCACATCGGCACCCGGTTCCGAATAGGCCTTCTGGAGAACTTCCCAGATGGGCTGGCCCGTTCGCACATCCAGGATGCGGGTGCGGACCTCGATATGGGTGGGCAGGGCCCCCGAGCCGTCCAGAAGATACTGAATGCCCGAGCGCATGAGCAGGTCCCAACCTTCGGATCGGGCCCACCAGAGGGCTTCCTGATCGTTTTTCACCGTGTAGGGCAGAATTTTGACGGTTCGAAACAAACCGGTGCTCAGCAGCTCCCGGTAATAGGCGTCCGTCACGTCCGGGGCCGCCTCCGACGCGTACGGGGGGACCTCGAAGAGAAGGATCCCCAGCCTGGATTGACGGTAGCGGGCAAAATCCGTCTGCATCAGCACCTGGGGCGGCTCACAGTGGACCGGTCGGGGAGACGTGGCCTGGAGAGCACCCATACAGCCCGACAACCCGAGGCCGACGCAAAGGAGCGCCAAAATCCGTCGAGCCGTCAAACCGATGACGGCGCTGTCTTTCCTGGGACGAAATGAGAAAGAAGACCTCATACCGCCAATTCCGTATGTGGGATGAATGCCAAGGGGTGGACGACGGGAACCTTCCTTCCCGGAAAGAGTCAGGACCCCCACCCCGGAAAGGATTCCCGGACGAAACCTCCTTATGCATTTTGCGAGCCGGCACCCAAAGGGGGCAATTCGGGACCGAACCGGAAAACTTGATTGAAACGGCCTCGGGGATTATGCTCTACTCCACTCGGAAAGAAGCAGGAAACGGTCTCCCAGATTACGTCCAACCGTTTGGCAGCGGGGGGTTCGGGGTAAAGCATGGTGGGAACGCACAAACGCACCTTTCTCGTTACCGGAGGATCCGGTTTTATCGGAAGCAGTTTTGTTCTCCAGTCCGTCATGAGCGGTCATGCACGTTGCGTCAACCTGGACAAACTGACCTATGCGGGCAATCCGCTGAACCTGGAGGCGTTGGCCGATCATCCCGACTACACCTTTTTTCGCGGGGATCTCGGGGACCGGGACCTGACCAACGGAATTTTTCGAGACTTTCAACCCGATGCCGTTGTGAACTTTGCGGCGGAAAGTCATGTGGATCGCAGCATCCATGATCCCGGCGTATTCATCGGGACGAACGTGGTGGGGACCTGGAACCTTCTCGATGAAACGCTTCGTTACTGGGAGCGACTGGACGGGGAACGCCGGGAAGGCTTCCGGTTTCTTCACGTTTCCACGGACGAGGTCTATGGGTCTCTGGGTCCCCAGGACCCTCCCTTCCATGAAGGGACTCCCTATGATCCCAGCAGCCCCTATTCCGCTTCCAAGGCGGCCGCCGATCACCTGGTCCGGGCCTGCCATCGCACCTACGGACTGCCCGTCCTCATCACCAACTGCTCCAACAACTACGGGCCCCGCCAATTCCCCGAGAAGCTCATTCCCCTGACGATCCTGAACGCCTTCCAGGGCAAACCCCTGCCCCTCTACGGGGACGGCCTCAACGTTCGGGACTGGCTCTACGTGGAAGATCATTGCGCCGCCCTGCGAACGGTGCTCGAACGAGGACGGGTCGGACATACCTACAACATCGGGGGAAGATGCGAACGGACCAACCTGGACACCGTCACCACCCTTTGCCGACTGATGGACGAGCTGTTCCCGGAGTCACCCCATCGTCCGCACGAGTCCCTCATGGCTTTTGTCAAGGATCGCCCGGGCCATGATCGGCGATACGCCGTGGATTGCTCCAAGATCCGGGAAGAACTGGGATGGACGCCGTCAGAATCCTTTGAAAGCGGTTTGAGAAAGACCATCCTGTGGTACCGGGCCAACGGCCCCTGGGTGAAATCCGTTCAAAGCGGGGCCTATCGACGGTGGATCGAACGCCACTACGGTTTCCACTGACCAAAACGGGGGGAGAAGGCCTTGAGTTCGGAAAACCACGCTTCAACGAATCCTTCATCGATCCCTTCCCGCTGGAAGGGTATTATCCTGGCCGGAGGGGCGGGAACGCGGCTCCATCCCATCACCAAGGCCGTGAGCAAGCAGTTGCTCCCCATCTACGACAAGCCCATGATCTACTACCCCCTGTCCGTGCTCATGCTGGCGGGCATCCGGGACATCCTCGTCATTTCCACTCCCGAGGACCTCCCCCGGTTTCAGATCCTCCTGGAAGACGGGGATCAGTGGGGGGTGAGGTTTTCCTATGCCCGGCAGCCGCAGCCCGGGGGACTGGCCCAGGCATTCCTCATCGGGCGGGATTTTATCGGCAAGGATCCCGTTTGCCTGATCTTGGGAGACAACCTGTTCTACGGGTTCGGCTTCCGGGAGCTCCTGGGAAAAGCGGTCCGGATGGAGCGGGGCGGTCTTATCTTCGCCTATCGAGTGGTGGATCCCCAGCGCTATGGAGTGATCGAATTCGATGAAGAGGGACGGGCCGTCAGCATCGAGGAGAAGCCCCAGAGGCCTAGGTCAAGGTACGCCGTCCCCGGCCTCTACTTTTACGACAATCAGGTGGTCGACATTGCCGCGGGTTTGAAACCCTCGGCCCGGGGCGAGCTCGAGATCACGGACATCAACCGGGAATATCTGCGGCGGGGGTGCCTGCAGGTTCAAGTCCTGGGCAGAGGGTTCGCCTGGCTCGATACGGGCACCCACGAATCGCTTCTCGAGGCAAGCTGTTTTATCGAAACCATCGAAAAGCGGCAGGGACTGAAGGTCGCCTGCGTGGAAGAGGTGGCGTATCGCATGGGCTACATCGGGGCCGGGCAACTGAGGCGCCTTGCAGAACCGCTCATGAAAAACGGGTACGGCCGGTACCTGTTGAGGATCTTGGAGGAATAGGGGCACGGAAAGGGTTCGCCCCCTGCCGGATGTCGGCCCTTTCTCCGGTCCCTTTCGGGATGTCGCCGGTGGGTTCGCGTATCAAGTGCCCGGAGGCCGATGGGGAAATCACAGAGGGTCGAGGCCGGTGGATCTCCGCTTGGAGAATCCGGGGGCTTTTGAAGGAAGGAAAATCTCCTGAACGACATGGAACCGTCTGCCGATCTGCATCCCCGGGTCTTGGTCCTGGGTAGCGGGGGTATGTTGGGACGAGACCTTCTGCGACGTTTTCGGGACTCGGGAATTCCCGTCCTAGGTCTGGGGTCCGGGGAATGCGACATCACCCGCAGGGACCGTGTGGCCGCCTGCGTCGAGAGCCGACCCTGGGGAGCGGTGATCAACTGTGCCGCCTACACCGCCGTGGATCGGGCGGAGGCGGAGCCCGGTGCGGCTTTTCGGGTCAACCGGGACGGGGCCGCCCACGTGGCGGAGGCGTGCCGAAGGGAAAACGTCCCTCTGATTCATTTGTCCACGGACTATGTCTTTGACGGTCAAAGTCGGGTTCCCTACAGGGAAGAGGACCCTGCCCGTCCCGTGAGCGTCTATGGGCGGAGCAAGTGGGAAGGGGAGGAAGCGGTTCGAGACCGATCGGGGAAACATCTCGTGGTTCGTACGGCATGGTTGTATGCCGCCCATGGGCAAAACTTCGTGACATCCGTCCTTCACCTTGCCCGACGAAGGAAGGAATTGCGCGTGGTGGACGACCAGTTTGGCTGTCCCACCTGGACCGAAGACCTTGCCGAAGGGCTGGTGAGCATGGTGCGAAAGGTCCTGGAATCCCCGAAAGGGGTTCCATGGGGTACTTACCACCTTTGCGGAGGGGGCTTCACCTCGAGACACGCCTTTGCCCGGGCCATTGTGGAAGAGGGATATCGGCGGGAACACCTGGTGGTCGGCAGGATCTTGCCGGTTCCCACGGACCACTATCCCACCGCTGCTCGCCGCCCCCCATGGGCCGTTCTGGACTGTCAAAAAGCGAACAATGCTTTCGGGATCGCACTTCCGCCCTGGCAAACCGGGCTTGCCCGCATGATGGAAGAGCTGTACACTCCCACGGCTTGATCTGCGCCCCATGCCCCGGCGCTTGCATTCGTTTCTCCATTCAAGAGATCGCGAGAACTTCCGCATCCAACGGACAGGAGCCGTGAATGATTGAAGGAGTGGTCGTCAAAGAGCTGAAGACCCACCTGGATGATCGAGGCTTTTTCCGGGAAATCATTCGGGTTACGGACGATTTCTTTGGGGAGGGGTTCGCCCAGTGGAGCCATTCCCTCATGTTCCAGGGGGTGATCAAGGCGTGGCACGTGCACCGACGGCAGGTGGACTGGTGGTACGTGGCCGTGGGGGTGCTCAAAGTGGCTCTGTACGACCTGCGTCCCGACTCCCCGACCCATAAAAGGCTGATGGAATGCCGCATGGGAGAGGGTCAGACGGCCGACGTGTTGCGAATTCCCCCGGGGGTTGCCCACGGATGCAAGGTGCTCCAGGGGCCCTCCCACCTTTTCTACATCACCTCCAAGGTTTACGATCCCGAAGACGAAGGGCGTATTCCCCACGATGACCCGGGCATCGGGTACGACTGGACGTCCCCTCCCGGAATCCGTTAACGATCCGGGAGGAATCGAGAACTCTTCGGATTTCCCTGCCGAGAATTTTTCCGCTCCCGCTCTAGGAGGTCGGCTCCGGAGTCAAGCCGGGGAGATTCTTCCCCCCCGTCCCGGCAGCGGTCGCATAGCTTTCCCTTCGAGACTCAGGTCAGAAAGTTGACTGGTTTCTATTCCCAATGTCCACAGGCACTTCAAGGAACTGCGGGACCGACAGTCCGGGATTTTCCTCCACGGCCGGGGAAATCTTTTGGGATCGTCACGGATCTGACGCCGTTACCGATGTCCTCTGCGGTTTTCTTCCAAAGATGCCCCGGTTTCTCGGCGTCTTCTTCCCGCGAAAGGCGGATCGAGGACCGGCCTTGAGCCAGGGGGTTCGAATTCGGGGATTGGGAATTGGCGGAGAAATCCCGGGTGAGACTACCGGCTTTTGAAGGCTTTGGGCCGCTGCGGTCCGTGGGGATGGGGCATGCTATTTGCTTAGGTCGCCTGTATGCCTCCCTAAGTTGCGGCAGGTTCTGGGGTTTTTGGAGATTGGAGGATCGAACCCCCGGGTCGTTCCGGAGACGACCTCCATCACCGTTCTCGGAGGGCAAGGGAACGGAGGGAGCGGGCAGAACTTCCCGGGGGGCACTGTACCAGGTCGGAAGGAAATGAAGATATGCTCAACGACAAAGTCATCCTGGTGACGGGGGGGACCGGTTCCTTCGGCCAAGCATTCACTCGAGCGGTTCTTTCCCGCTATAAGCCCCGCAAACTGATCATTTTCAGCCGAGACGAGCTGAAACAATCGGAAATGCGGGAACGTTTCCCTCGGGATCAATTCGAGAGCCTTCGTTTCTTCATCGGGGACGTACGGGACCGGGACCGCCTGTATCGCAGCTTTGACGGAGTGGACATTGTGGTTCATGCCGCTGCATTGAAGCAGGTCCCTACCGCCGAGTACAACCCCATCGAAGCGGTGAAGACCAATGTGTTGGGTGCGGCCAACGTGATCGATGCGGCCATCGATCACAATGTACAGAAAGTGATTGCCTTGAGTACGGACAAGGCCGTGAGCCCCGTCAACCTCTATGGGGCCACGAAACTATGCTCGGACAAACTCTTCAGTGCGGCAAACAGTTACTCCGGATACCATTCCACGCGATTCAGCATCGTGCGTTACGGCAATGTCATCGGAAGCCGGGGCAGCGTGGTCCCGCTCTTCTTGAAACTGCGCACGAGCGGGGTCCTTCCGGTTACGGACCCCCGCATGACCCGCTTTTGGTTGACCCTGGAACAGGGAGTCGACTTTGTTCTGGCTTCCCTGCAGCGTATGAAGGGAGGGGAAGTGTTTGTTCCCAAGATTCCCAGCATGAAGGTCATGGATTTGGCCGAAGCCATCGCTCCCGACTGCCGAGTGGAAATCACGGGGATTCGTCCTGGGGAAAAGCTTCACGAATTCATGATTACCCCGGACGACGCCCGCCACACCCTGGAATATGAGAGCTACTACGTCATTCTCCCGACCTATCGCGCCGGAGAACTCCATCATTACATGGACCACAACGGGGGAAAATGCTGTCCCGAGGGCTTTCGGTACAGTAGTGACGGCAATTCCTGGTGGCTGAGCAGGGAAGAAATGCAACGAGTCGTTGAACATCTCTGCGGAACGAAACCGGGCATAGGACATGGAGCATGAAAGCCGTGGGGGACTTGCCTTTCTTACCGTATGGACGTCAAACCGTCGACGAAGACGACATTCGGGAGGTCATCGAGGTTTTGAAGTCCGACTGGCTGACCACGGGTCCCAAGGTGGAGGAGTTTGAAGCGACCTTCGCCGAATCGGTGGGAGCCGAATGCGCGGTGGCGGTGAACAGCGGGACCGCAGCCTTGCACTGTGCCATGTATGCTCTGGGCGTGGGGCCTGGGGACGAAGTCGTCGTCCCGCCCATGACTTTCGCCGCCACGGCCAATTGTGTGGTCTTTCAGGGGGCAACTCCCGTGTTTGCGGACGTCACTCCCGGGACCCTTCTCCTGGATCCGGCTCGGGTGGATGCGTGCATCAATCCGCGCACCAAAGCCATTCTTTGTGTGGATTATGCCGGCCAGCCCTGTGACTATGATGTTTTGGGCGAGATTGCACGCTCCCACGGAATTCCCCTGGTCGCCGATGCATGCCATTCCCTCGGTGGCGGCTACAAGGGCCGCCCCGTGGGCACCTTGGCGGATATCAGCGTCTTTAGCTTCCACCCGGTAAAGCACATCACCACCGGAGAGGGAGGCATGTTGACTACGAACCATCCGTCCCTGGCGACCCGCGCGCGGAATTTCCGCAACCACGGCATCTCCGGCGATGCCCGCCGGCGGTCTGAGAACGGTTCCTGGTACTATGAAATGACGGACTTGGGCTTCAATTATCGGTTGACGGACTTCCAGTGCGCCCTGGGAATCAGCCAGTTGAGCAAACTCCGCGGCTTCGTTCTCCAGAGGCAGGTCCTCGCCGGGCACTATCACAGAGGGTTCTCCCTCATCCCCGAGATCACGCCCCTTTTGGTTCGTCCCGAGGTCTCTCACGCCTATCACCTGTATGTCGTTGCGCTGGATCAGGACAGGTTGTCCGCGGACCGGAACAAAATCTTTGCGGCTCTCCGAGCCCAGGGAATCGGGGTGAACGTTCATTACATTCCCGTGCACCTTCATCCATACTATCGGCAACGTTTCGGCACCGGGCCCGGGATGTGCCCCGTGGCGGAAACATCGTACGAGCGGATCCTGAGCCTGCCGATCTTTCCGGCAATGTCTCCCGGGGATGTCGAGACTGTGGTGGATAGGGTCGGAGACCTTGTGGATCGTTACCGCCACCCTTCTGCGCAGCAGTGACCGGAGCGAAGAAAACCATGAGAAAAGTCAAGATCGGCCCGCGACAAATCGGTCCCGAGGAACCCGTCTTTGTGGTGGCTGAGGCCGGAACCACTTCCAACGGGGATCTCCCCACGGCCCTGAAGCTGGTGGACGCGGCCGCAGAGGCCGGTGCGGACGCAATCAAGTTCATGATTCTCGGTCCGGACTATTTCATGAGCGACCGCACGGTCACGTATGAATACGAGTGGGCCGGAGGGCGACATGTGGAGAACATGTACGAGATGTTCAAGAAGCTGATGTTTACCGAGGAGGAATGGTTCAAGATCCGCGACCATTGCCGGGAGCGTGGAATCATCTTCTACGCGACGGTGGATTACCTCCAGGGCGTGGACCTGGCCGAACGGCTCGATGTGGCGGCCTATAAGCTCAGCTCCTGGGACATCACCTACCTTCCCCTCATCGAAAAGGTGGGGAGCACGGGAAAACCCGTCCAACTGGACCTGGGTCCCGCCACCCTCGCCGACCTGGCGAAGGCGATGCAGGTGCTGGACCAATGCGGCAACGACCAGGTGATCCTGGTTTACTGCACTCATGCCGCCATCGACCGTGAGGTCAACCTGCCCAGCGTGCCTTACCTCCAGCAGGTATTCCGTTGCCCCGTGGGGTACTCGGCAGACAGCCTGGAAACGGCTCCCGATATCGCCGCCGTGGCCCTGGGCGCTCACCTGATCGAAAAACGACTGAGCCTTTCCCGGTCCTATTTCGGACACCACCACATCCATGCCGTGGAGCCGGATGAGTTCAAGGAATACCTGGCGTGCATTCGACGGGTCGAGGAGATGCTGGGGCATCCCCAATTGACGCCTTCACGCGAAGATACCCGTCTCAAGGAACACTACTATGTCAGCCTGGTCGCGGACAGGGACATCCCCGCGGGTACCGTCATCACGCGGGACATGATTGCCTGCAAATGGCCCGGAACCGGGATTGCTCCCGAATTTGCGGACCTAGTGGTCGGGCGCACGGCACGCAGGGAGATTGCCTGCAACCAGGTCCTGGGCTGGGACGATGTTTGAGAACGGAATGCCTATGCGGAAACAAGCGGAAGCAAAACGGCTCGAGGTCTTGTGGACGGGGGATTTCGGCAGGGAGTACACTCGAAGGAACTCCCAAGTCACTCCGAGTACCGGAACGTTCCACCATGCCCTGGGCAGACAGCTCGAGGCGCGCCGCATCCTCGAGGTCGGCTGCAACATAGGTCTAAACCTGACCCGGCTGGCTGCGGACGGGCACTTTGCCGTGACGGGAATCGACCTCAACGGGTACGCTCTTCAAGAGGCACGGCGGCGGCTTCCCCATGCAAATCTTCTGAGGGCTACGGCCTATCGTCTTCCCTTCGCGGACGAATCCTTCGACCTGGTTTTTACCTGCGGAGTACTCATCCATATTCCGCCCGAGTCCCTCGATGACGCAATCCGCGAGATTCATCGGGTCAGCAGGAGATGGATCTGGTGCGGGGAATACTTCAGCGAACACCTGACCGAGGTGCCCTATCGGGGCGAAAAGGGAGCCCTGTACAAGTGTGATTTTGGGGCGAGCTACCTCGATCTGCTGCCGGATCTCGAGCTGGTTCGGCGGGGCACCTTGGCCAAGGAAAGTACCGGCTTCGACAACCTGGAAACCTGGCTTTTCAAGAAAGGATAGGTGGGTTTGTCAAGGATTCTCTTTCGCTGCGACGGCTCTTCGTCCATCGGGATGGGACACGTAGTGCGATGCCTGTCCCTGGCTCGATCCCTGCGCCAAGCAGGGGCGCAGGTGTTCTTCCTGCTGCGCGAGCTGGGAGGAGGGGCCCAGGGCAAAGTTCGGGAGCTCGGGTTCGACGTGCTGACTCTCCCGGGTCCCGATTTTATCAATGGTGCCTTGCCCGAATGGGACAGGCTCCGGACCGCAGAGGCCGCCGGGGAAAAGGGGGCCGGTTGGGTCCTCGTGGATCATTACGCCGCAAGGGAGGATTACCTGGAAGGACTCCGTTCCCTCGGCCTTCGCATCGCGGTGCTGGACGACATGGCCGACCGGACGTTGACGGCATGCAGTTGGCTTCTCAACCAGAACCTGGGAGCCGATGCACTGCCCTACCGCACCACCGTCGAATGCGTCCGGCTCCTGGGTCCCGAATTCGCGCTTCTCAGACCGGAATTTCACGCCGCTCGGCAGGCCCTTTCTCGAGAGTTCTCCCGGCGGGACGCGCACGTGATCTTGACCCTCGGAGGAGGAGGGACGGGGGAGCTGAGCATCGAGGTGCTCCGAGCCCTTGATGGGGTTTCCTCTCCGCTCGAAATCCGCTGCATTCAGGGAGGGAGCGACCCTGTTCCCGCGGAGCTGCGGCATGCGGCCGGCTCCTCGATGCACAAGGTCTCCATCCTCCGGGACGTGAGGAACATGGCCGCCCATATGCTCTGGGCGGACCTTTCCGTTAATGCGGGCGGCTCCACCTGCTGGGAGTTGTGCTGTTTGGGTGTCCCAATGATCACTCTGGTGACGTCCGAGGATCAGGCCATGATCGCCCGGGCCCTCGAGGAACACGGCTGTGCCCGCAACCTGGGAGAATGGACGCCGGGGCGGACGGCGGCCCGGTTGGCGGAGACGGTCCGGGAGTTGATCGACAATCCGGACGTGCGGTTGGAGATGTCCCGCAAGGCCCGGCGGCGGGTGGACGGGCTTGGCGCAAAGCGCGCCGCGGATTCGCTTCTTGATCTCATGAACAAGTGAAAGACGGGCATTGGGTGACATGAAGGGCCTTCGAATCGGAACTCACCTCATCGGGGAGCGCGCTCCCTGCTTCCTGGTTGCCGAGATCGGCAACAACCACAACGGCTCCCCGGATCTCGCCAGGAAGATGATCGATGCGGCGGCGGACGCGGGGGCGGACGGGGTCAAGTTCCAGAACTACCGGACGGAAGATTTCATCCTCGATCGCTCCCTCACCTATCGGTATCCCAGCCGGGGGGGGTGGGTGACGGAATCCCAGTACGAAATGTTCAAACGCTGCGAACTGGACCGTAGAGCCCTTCAAGAGCTCAAGGAACACTGCGACCGCCGGGGAGTGGTGTTTCACAGCACCCCGACCAGCCCGGCAGGGGTGAGGGACCTGGTGGAAATCGGAACGAAGGTTCTCAAGAACGGATCGGATTTCCTGACCCACCTCGACCTAATCGAACACATGGGCCGAAGCGGGGTGCCCACGGTATTGTCCACTGGAATGGCAACCCTGGCCGAGATCGAGGAAGCGGTGAGGGTCTTTCGCAAAACGGGAAACGACGGTCTGATCCTTTTGCACTGTGTTTCTTCGTACCCGACGCCTCCCGAGGACACTCATTTGCGGAAGATTCCCGCCCTGGCTGCGGCTTTTGACTGTCTGGTCGGCTTCAGCGATCACACGTCCGGAACGGCGGCGGCCATAGGGGCGGTGGTCTTAGGCGCATGCTGGCTGGAAAAGCACTTTACCCTGGATCGTTCGTTGCCCGGTCCGGATCACGCGTTTTCGTCGGACCCGGAGGAATTTGGATGCCTGGTCCGGGCGGTGCGGGACGTAGAAAAGTGCCTGGGCACCTCGAGGTTGGCCCTCACGACCAAGGAGCTCGAGAGTCGCCGGGATTTCCGACTCTCCTGTGTGGCCGCCGGGGACCTGGCGTGCGGGCACAGGATCCGGGAAGAGGACGTGGTGTTCCGTCGCCCGGGCACGGGACTTCCGCCCAGTTGTCTCCCCCTGCTGGTAGGCAGAATCCTTCGGAAGGATGTTGCCATAGGCGAAGTCATTCGGTGGGCGGACATTTAGTAGGGGGTATAGGTGCCCGGACCGTTTCCAGATATTCAAGTCGGGCTATGTTTCGGGCAAACGCGGCAATGGAGGAAGGGGGGCGCTCGAATGCCTCAAGAGTTTTGGATCGAAGAATACCGAAAGAAGGCAGCCTCTGCGGATCCTATCCTGCAGTCGGGGCGAGGCAAGCAATTCGATGCAGTGGAGCTTTTATATGTGGTCAAGCAGGTCGTTGAGCTGCTGAGATTGGATGCCAGCCATGAACTCCTCGATGTGGGGTGTGGCAACGGATTGCTGGACATTGTTCTAAGCGCTTGTTGTCGGCACGTGATGGCCATCGAGCCCGTTGAGGAGCTAGCGGAGTTGGCCCGCAAGAACCTGAGGCACTGTCCCAATGTTGCCGTCGAGGTCGGCCATGGGGCCGACATCCGTGCCGCCAACGACACTTTCGATTGCATGCTCGCCTTCGGCGTCCTTCAGTTGGTATCGCCCGAGGAGGCCATCGAGATGTTCGGGGAAGCAGTTCGGGTAGTGCGGCCTGGAGGTCGAGTGGTTTTCGGTTCCATCCTCGACGCCGCGCGACGGGACCGGTTCTTGATCCCTTACCTGGATGGCGTCCGGGGTGGCTCTCATCTCTCTGCCGATGAGAAAGAGGAGATCATCAGGCGTAACCTCTCTGCCCATTGGCATCACCCCAAAGACCTCGCGGATTGGTGGATGGGGCGAGGGTGCTCCGTGACAATTCATTCGCTTGTTGCCGGGGATCCCGATGCAGATCATCGCTTTCACCTGGTTGTTACTGTGGAGAAGCATGCATGAGGATCGTGTTCCTGGGCAATCACACCGTGGGCGTTCGCGCCCTGGAAGCTTTGCTGCAAAAGGATGAGGTGGTTGGAGTAGTGGCTCATCCTCCCGATCCCGAAGACGGGATACGGTACCTTTCCGTGTACGATTTCTCTCGGAGGAGGGGGCTGCACGCGGTGAGAAAAAACGGTCGGGACCCCGGGCTCGAAGAGTTCGTTCGGGACTGTCGGCCCGATCTCCTGTGGATCACGGATTACCGATACCTGTTGCCCCAGGGAGTGCTCACGGTTGCCCCCCTGGGGGTGGTGAACCTCCATCCCAGCCTGCTTCCCGCCTATCGGGGAAGGGCACCGATCAACTGGGCGATTCTCCATGGTGAGCGGGAGCTGGGCCTCACGGTCCATTTTGTGGACGAAGGCATGGATACCGGAGACATCATTGAACAGGTTCCATTCTTCCTGAGCGAAAATCAGGATGTTGGCGACGCCCTTTGCATTCTCTACCCCCTGTACGGCGAGATCACTAGGCGGGTGATTGCTCATTTTCGGAAAGGAAAGGTCCCCAGGCGGCCTCAGGATCATCGGCGGGCGACCGTCTTTCCCCGTCGTACTCCCGAGGATGGGCTGATCCAATGGGAGCAGCGAGCCGAACGCATACGAGACCTGGTTCGTGCGGTGGCTCCCCCGTACCCCGGGGCCTTTTCCTTTTGTCACGGCAGGAAGATCCGAATCCTTTCGGCGGCCGTGCGGTCCGAGGAGGGAGTCCACGGCGAACCCGGATCGATTTTGAGTCTCGATTCAACGGGTCCGGTGGTTTGCGCGGGCCCAGGGACGGTGTGGATCAGACAATTCGAATGGGAACCCGC
>JARKQW010000385.1 GCA_029974695.1 Syntrophobacteraceae bacterium
GCGGCTTCCTGACCCTTTGGACAAGATGGGTGAGCGGGTCGGCCGAATCCAGAACTCGATGGCTGGAGCAGATCGAACGGGAATGGAGGGCGCAGATCTTTCGGGTGGCACAGGGGGTTGCTCCCCGCCCCATCATGGCCCTGGACGGGCACAATCATCTCCACATGCTGCCCTTTCTTTTCGGCACGACCCTGGGGCTGGCCCGGGAACATTCCATTCCCCAGGTGCGCTTTTCCATGGAGCCGCGGCATGTTCCCCGTCCTCATTTCCGGCTCCTCTCTTTTCCTTTCTGGATCAATGGGTTGAAATTCCTGGTGCTTCGCGTTTGTTGCCGGGCGGCTCGGGAAAGATTTTCCATTCCCCGCGAATTGCGGACAATCCCCATCGTCGGCATTTTGTCCAGCGGGCGAATGACCGCCCGGTCCGCCGTGGCGGCTCTCGAAGGGGCACGCCGAGATCGGATTCCCGAAATCGAGTGTGTCTTTCACGTGGGTCGAATGGAAGCGGGTGAAGTCGAATCCTGGAGATGCCGACTCCGCGCCCGAAGGTTTTTTCGAGCCCGTGGCGGCAAAGGGAATACGAGGAGCTCAGCGCATTGGATTGGTCAAGCCATGGTTTTCACAGAGGTTTTCACAGCTCGAGACCTTGATTACGAGGCTCACTCCGACCTGATGAGAAGGGCTTTCCATGCGCTCTTCTCCCGGGCGGCCATCTCGAACGATTTCATGTCCCCCGCCTATTACCGCTGGAAATACCGTCCCCCCGCCGGAGAAGGTCGCACGGCGGTGGTGTTCCACGGAAACCGTATGGTGGCGACCAGTTCCATGTTTCCTCTTCACTTGAAACACCCGGGCGGCATGTCCCGGGTCTGGCAATCCTGCGACAGCGCAACCCTGCCCGAGGCACGGGGGGCGGGGTATTTCACCCGCTGTCTCGAAGCCCTTATCGAGATTCTCCCCCCCGGCGAGATCTTTTTCGGTCTTCCGAATCCCTCCTCCCGCCGAGGATGTGAGAAGGTTGGCTGGCGGCCTCAGCAAGTCATTCGCACCTGGGTGGGTTTTTCCCGGCCCGGTTTCGGCCTCCCGGCCCGGTTCAGCGGTCGGTTCCATGCCGAACTGGGCGAGCACTGGGATCGGTTCCGCCCCCGAGACCGTCCCGTGCTCAGTCGGGACCCGGCTTATCTTCAATGGCGATACCTTGAAAATCCCTGTTTTCGCTATCGCTTCTTTACCGACATCTCCCCTGAGGGGTTCGGATTTGCCGTGGCACGTTTGGGGAGTTTTCGGCGGATCCCTTTCGGACTGGTCCTGGAATGGTGGGCAAGGGAGCCTGCCGTGCAGAAGGCTTTGTTCGGACAGGTAAGCCGGTGGACCCTAGAACACGGCGCGCCGCTGATCATGACTCTCAACAGCCGCCTTCGGAAAACCGACGCCCTGCGAAACGGCCTGTTGCCCATGCCCGAATGCGTGCTGTTCAAAAACCAGGTACTCATGGGCACCGCCAGGGACCCGGAAGGGCAGAAGCTGTTCCGGGAAAAATGGGATTTTCAATTGGGGGATTGGGACGGGTTTTGAAGGACCTCTCTTGTTCTACTTGTGGTCCAGGGTCGTGACGAAGCTCCATTCTTCCGAGGGCTTCCGTTCCAGCAGGTGTCGGCATCGGCCCTGGTACAGGCGGGAAGGAGGGTCACCGGGCCAGAACTTCTCGACCTCGAGAAATCGCCTCAGGGCTTCTTCCCATCGCATTTCCTGGTAGAATCGGATCCCGTCCCCGTACAGCCGGAGAGGTTCCCGGTGGGCGGCCGCGTTCTCTCCGTTGTCCATGAGCTGATGAATCGTTACGGGTTTTTGTTTCCCCTTCACCCGCACCACGTCCAGGACCCGGCCCACAAAGCGGTCTTGAGCGGCTTCCCACGTGGACTCGTTCACCACGATGGTCACTCCGTACATCTTGGTGAGCCCCTCGAGCCGGGACGCAAGGTTGACGTTGTCTCCGAGAACCGTGTAGTCGAAACGGCGCTCGGAACCCATGTTTCCCACCATCATGAGCCCCGTGTTGATCCCCACCCCGATCTCGAGGACCGGCAGGCCCCGCTCCTTCCAGCCCTGCTGCAGGCCCTTGAGGACTCGAATCATATCCAGGGCCGTGGCGCAGGCTCGGTGCGGATGATCTTTCTGGGGCAGAGGAGCTCCGAAGATCGCCATGACGGCGTCTCCGATGTACTTGTCCAGAGTCCCGTGATGGTCGAAAACCACCTGGGTCATACGGGTCAGGTACTCATTCAACTGGGGGACCAGTTCCTCGGCGGGACGCTGTTCCGACAGGGTGGTGAAGCCGCGGATGTCCGAAAACATCACCGTCAGCTCCTTCTTCTCTCCACCCAGGCGCAGCCGTTCGGGATTCGCCAGCATCTCTTCCACAACGGATCCGTGCACATATAGGCTAAAGGTGTTGCGGATCATTCGCTTCTCTTTCTCTTCCTTGAGATAGCGGTGGACCGAAGTTCCCAGGTAGGCGACGGCCAGGTTCATGGTCGGGTAAACGTGATTGAGCCAGAGCCCGCCCTGCAGAAAGAGCCAATGGGTCAACAGGATGTAGCCTCCGAAAAGAAACAGGACCACGCCCGCCAGGGGCAGTCCCCGGATGAAGAACTGCATCAGGAGGAAGACCCCGGCCAGTCCGAAAATGGCGGCCAAATCAACCAGGGGCATGTTCCGTTCGATACGCTGGAGGAAGTGCTGCCGCGCAATATTCTCCATCACCGTACAGTGAAGCTCCACGCCGGGGAAGGTCATGGAAAAGGGAGTGGGCCGCATGTCGTAGAGACCCAGTGTCGTATTTCCAATCACCACTATGCGATCCTTGAGGCAGTCGGGCGGCGATTCGTGATGCATGAGGGTTGTGGCGGAAAAGTGAGGAAAGGTGTAGGCGGGTCCGTAGTAATTGAGAAGCAATTCTCCCTTGTTGCTCGTGGGGATGCTCACGGACCCCAGACGGATGTTGCGCACCCCCGGGGTGTCCAGGGTCACCATCAGCGGGGAATTCGGAAAAGCCACCGCCAACATTTGCATGGCCAGGGAGGGAAAGATGCGATCCTGGAAACGAAAAATCAACGGCATCCACCGGACCGTCCCGTCGGGATCCGAGAAAACGTTGAAGCTGCCCATGTAGCGACTGGATTGCTCGATGACGGGAATGTTGGCTTCCAGGCCGACGGCCTCGTTGAGTCTACCGACGCGGGGGCTTCCCATCGTCCGCACGATGGGAACCTGGGCCTTTTCCAAAAGCTCCGTGGGAGGAGGCTCCGGGACGAACTGGTCCTTGTCGAAGTAGAAAAAGTGTCCCAACACCAGGGGGACTTTGAGCCTTTGAAGGGTATCGGACAGGATGAGATCGTCGTCCTCTTCCTGGGCAATGGTTTCCAGCCAGCGGACGAGTTCCTTGCCCGCCCCGGGCGGCATCCCTTTTTCGATGCGGGAACGGACATCCAGGACGGCATTTCGGCGGAGTTTCAAATCCGGCTCGAAAAATCCCATGTCCAGTCCGATGACCTTGGCACCGTGGTCTTGAACGGCCTCAATCAAGCGGGCCATCTGCCTTCTGGGCCATGGCCAACGCCCGTCGCGATTGACGCTCTCCTCGTCGACGGCCACAAAGGCGAAGTCCCCGGAAGGCTCCACCGTGCCCCGTTGTCTGAAATGAAGGTCCCATGCCTTCAATTCCACGAATTCCAGGAAGGGAACGACCAGGAAATACAAGGCGGTCAAAAGGAGGGTGCTGCAGAAGACGAAAACAACCTCCCAGGACAAGAAGGTCTGCAGAATCTTACACTTGGGCTTCAAAGGACTGTAGCCTCGTAGCGGACGACCGTGTATGCGAGGGGCGGGGGAACGCCAAAATCCCGCAGCCTAGTTTGTAATGGCGGACCATGTATGCGAGGGGCGGGGACTCGCCCCGCCCTCGGCACTTCTGCGCAAGAACTGGGAACAGACACGGCCGTCCCGGTTCGGCTCCCTACGACGGGGACGGTTTGCCTCGTGCTCGCCGGAGCCCCCCCTGCCCCGACGCCCCGACGAAAGCTTCGGAGACCTAGCGGATGGTCACCACCAGCTTGTGGCGTGTTTCGCCCGCCGGAACCGTGACCCGATAGGCATTCTTGGTTCGCATGTCCACCCGGCGGCCCACGGCCGGGTCTTTCAACATGACCTTGCGTTTGGCGGAAAGACCCTCGATCCCCTCCCACCTCAGCACATAGGTGGTCGCCTCCTGTCGCGCCGGAACTTCCATGACCAAGGGGAAACGGGCCGGGAATTTTCCTGTGGACCGGAAATCCCGGGCATATTTCCCCTTGCGGGTCTCCCATTTGCGGTGGTCCACATAGATTCTGGGGACGTTGGCGGACACCGGCGGCGGCGCCAGGGCATCCAGGAAATCCGGGCCGGCGGAAGCCCGAGGATCCAGCCCCAGCAGGAGTGTCCGGTCCGCGTATTTCCGGCGGGCCTCGCTGAGGGAGAAGGAAATGCCCTTGGGTCGCGGCTCGTCCTTGGGCCGCGCCTTCACCAGCCTCTTTGCCGGGGGGGCGTAAGCCGGTTCCTCCGGTGGCAAGGCTCCCGTTGGAAAAATCGCCAGCGCCACCTCCATATTACTGTAATTGTACACCCAATAGCCGTTCCACGGTTCGAGGTTCGACTGGGAACCGGTGATCAGGGGAGCGTAGGCCCCGGTCTCCACGGGGAAATACCCCATGTCATAACCATAAGCCACCTGCTGGACCCAGACGTTTCCCGGGTCGTCCAGGGGGTAGTAAATCTCCCCGTCGAAAACCAGGACCTGGGACCATGGCGTGCTGCTCAGGAAAGGATGGGCCAGCATGTTCCAGCCGGGATAAACGGTCAAATAATACTCGCAGTCCTCGGGAACCGCCGTGCCGCCTGCCGTGATAGTCCGATCGGGCACGGTGATGAACCAAAAGCCGTAGCCGGGCATGACCCAAGGGGTCATCGGGTATTCCAAATACTCTCCCGTGAGGGGGTCTTTGTCATAGAGATTGTCGTACCATAGAATTCGCTGGATGGACGGGGTGTAGGAATACTGGCCCGTAAAGACATAGAGAGGATCGTCCTGTCCGACGGGAAGGTAGACGCCCGGGATGCCGATAAGATGATAGTCCAGCTCGTCCCAAATGCCGTCCCCGTTCACGTCCCCCTTACAATAGTAGGTGGTGTAGAGATGGGGACACTCGGTCCAGGCTCCCCAGGAGTTCCCGTCGAAGGTCTTCACCCGCACGTAGTAAACGACCCCGGCGGCCAGGGTGGGCCCGCCGTAGGGCACCGCGGTTCCCGGACCGGAAAATTCCGGGGGGTCCCATAGGACTCGACCCGTCCCGTTGGGACCCGTCCACACCTCCACCTCGGCCATTACCTGAGGATTGCCTTCGTAGTCGGAATAAATCCAGTGGATGTCGTTTCCTTCCAGCCAGACCGAATCCACCATGGGAGGGGTGTTGGTATAGGTTGCCGTCCAAAAAATATCGATCCATCGGTTCCTGAAGCCGCCGGAAACATACTCGTACTCGTACCAGGTGGTGTCCGAAGCTTCCACGTAGGACTTGATATCATAAGCATAATAAGGATCGCTGATGTCATAGGCCCCGGTCATGCCTGCGTTGGACCCGGCCACCTGCAGACCCGCGTAATTGACCCCCGCGGAACTGGCGGCGTAATTCTGCCAGATAAGGACCTCATAGGACGTGCCGTCATAGTAATCCGGCATCAGGAACGGAGTGAGGTCGAAGGTCCTGGTTTCTCCCGCCGAGGCAAAGGACCCCCCGTCCCGGTTGATCCACGAACCGACCTGCTCGTCCCAGGTATAGACGTAGAAGGTGCCCCCTCGCTGCACTTTGCCTTCCTTGACCGGCAAAACCGAGGATTTGGCAACCCGCGGGTTCGAATCCGGCCCCTGCTCCTCTTCGAGCTTTAGGGTCAGGGGACCGTTAGGGGTCTCGCCATGCTCCTCCTTGGCCTCCAGAATGACTTTGCGGGAGATCCCCGGCGCGCTGTCATAGAGGGTCACGGCAATATCATCCACGTAGAGCCCGGCAGCGCTGACTCCATCCGCCTCCGCGGCAAGAAACATCACATACAGAGTAGTGGGCGCCACAGGGCTTGCGAGGGCCGTGATATCCAGTTCGTACCGATGCCACCCCCCGGAATAGTGGACGGAGCTCATGTCCTCGAGCAAGGTGCTCAGTTCCGTCCAATCCACCATGTTGTTGGAAACCAGCACCTGACCCCGACTGTAGGGGACCCCGAAGTCGGCAAAAGCATGGTAGCGAAGGCGAACCACCTGCCCGGGGACCACGGCTGGAATGTTGATGGCCGGAGACACGATGTATCCCCAAGACCCGATGGGAAGAACACCCCCAATCGGGTCGGTGCCCCAGCACTTGAGACCGGTGTTGC
>JARKQW010000398.1 GCA_029974695.1 Syntrophobacteraceae bacterium
GGACGGAGCGGTTGGTTCGAAGGGCCCTTCGGTAAGCCGTCGAGAAGAAGCTGCCTTCGGTCACCCTGGTGCACAAGGGCAACATCATGAAGTTCACGGAAGGGGCTTTTCAAAAATGGGGGTATGAACTGGCCGCATCGGAATTTCCCCGGGAGACCGTCTCCGAGACCCGGGTCCGGGAGGAATACGGAGGCGTGGTGCCCGAGGGAAAGATCGTCGTCAAGGACCGCATTGCCGATTCCATGTTTCAACAGGTCCTTCTGAGGCCCGAGGAATATCACGTGGTGGCGACGCCCAACCTGAACGGGGATTACCTTTCCGACGCCCTGGCGGCCCAGGTCGGAGGGCTGGGCATGGCGCCCGGGGCCAACCTGGGAGACCGATGCGGGGTGTTCGAGGCCACCCACGGCAGCGCTCCCAAGTACGCGGGAATGGACAAGGTGAATCCCAGCTCCCTGATCCTTTCGGGCTGCATGATGTTGGAGCACCTGGGGTGGAGGGAGGCGGCCCGGCTGGTCGAGCAAGCCCTCGAGCGAACCATCCTGGAAAGGATCGTCACGTACGACCTGGCGCGTCTGATGGAAAAGGCCCGGGAGGTCCGGTGCTCGGAATTCGCCCGGGCTGTGGTGGAGCGTATGCAGGAATGAAGGCCTCCCGGCGCCCTCTCCCAAGGGGAGCCATGCCGCCCTCATCCCTCGAAGCCGAGGCGGGGGAGAGAGTGCCTGTCCCGGGACGGCTTCAACCGGTGGATGCGGAAAGGGTCCTTATGAGAACCCGGGTGGGGGAAGTTGCCCGCAGAATCGGACAGGCCCTGGGAGAGCTTTTCTGTCCCGCTTCCTGTGCCGGATGTGGGCGGACCTGGCTGGAATCTCGAGACGGATTCTGGTGCGGGAGCTGCCGGGAGGGACTCCCCTGGATTCGCAGCCCCAAGTGCCCCTTGTGCGGGCGGCCGTTTCCCAAAAGCCCCTCCTCTTCGGACCACCTTTGCGGGAACTGCCTCCGGGGAGAGTTCCACTTCCAGTGCGCCCGGTCCGCCACCTATCATTCCGGGGTGGTTCGGGACCGCATCCACCAGTTCAAGTTCGGAGGTCGGCTTCACTGGGGACCTCCGTTGTCGGAGCTGCTGGTCGAGACGGCCCGCAGAGAGGGCTTGACGGAGGCGGATTGCATTGTGCCGGTGCCCCTCCACGTCCGGCGCCTGAGGCAAAGAGGCTTCAACCAGGCCGCCCTCTTGGGTCGATTCCTGGGCGCCCGGCTCCATCGGCCGGTCCGCTACGACCTGCTCTATCGGTTCCAATGGACCGATCCCCAGACCCGCCTCCATCGCGAGCAGAGGCATGCCAACGTGAAGAACGCTTTCCGGGTGGGGAATCCTCAGCATGTGAAAGGATTGCACGTGCTCCTGGTGGACGATGTCTTCACCACGGGGAGCACCCTCAACGAGTGCGCCCGGAGTCTTCGGCGGGCCGGTGCCGGGGAGGTGACGGCCCTGACCGTGGCGAGGGCCCTGCCGGATTGGAAAGAAGACTGGAAGGAAAAGTCCGGAGATGCGTGAGAATTCCCCTGGGGGTTCATTCCGGTCTTGACGAACCGGATCTTTTCGGATAACAATTCTCTACAACATTTGGATACACTGTCCGGAGCCGGAGACGTGGAAGCAATGCAGGACCGCATGGAACGGTTGCTCGATAAGTTGCGGGAACAGGGCCATCGCATCACCCCCCAGCGCATCGCCGTATTGCGGGTGCTGTTGGAAAGCCGCGATCATCCCAGCGTGGAAGACATCTTCGAGAAGGTCAAGGTCAACTTTCCCACCACCAGCCTTGCCACCGTCTACAAAACCATATCCGTCCTTAAGGAACTGGGGGAGCTGTTGGAACTGGAGTTCAGCAACGATCACAATCGCTACGACGGAAACAAACCCTACCCCCATCCCCACCTCATCTGCACGAGGTGCAAAAAGATCGTCGATCCCGAACTGGGCGGCCTCACGGACATCACCCGGGAACTGGTCTCGGATACAGGGTACAAAATTCTCAGTCATCGCCTCGAATTTTACGGCATCTGCCCCGAATGCCAGGAGAGGCGCTAAAGGTCTCTTTTTTTGCCTTTCTACGGAGAATTCTTCTCTATAGATCCAAGGCTTTTGTAAGTTCCCATTTTCATTTC
>JARKQW010000415.1 GCA_029974695.1 Syntrophobacteraceae bacterium
GCTCGAACTGTTGCCGGGCAATCCCACGGGATTCTTCGTCCATGAATTCCAGGAGAGAACGCCCCAGGACCTGCTCCATGGGATAGCCCAACATGCGGGCAAGGCATTGATTGGCAAAAGTCACCCGGGTTTCGGCGTCCACAATGTAGATCCCCTCTCGGGCAATCTCCACCATGGTCCGATATCGTTCTTCGGAATCCCGGAGCTCCTTTTCCAGCCCTCGCTGTTCCGTAATGTCCCGGACCACCTCGGCCACTTCTCGAATCTTGCCGCGGGAACCCTTGACGGGAAAAATCCTCAACTCCCAGACCCGGGTGTTTCCGTCGGGAAGGGAAACGGTCTTTTCCCCGACGAAGGGCCTTCCCGTGTGGAAGGCCTGTCGAACGCCGCACGGTTCACAAAGGTTTCCTCGCCCGTATAAGAGCTCCCCGCAAGGCTTTCCCAGGATTTCCTCCCGGGCGGCCGGGAACCTTTCCGTCATCGCCACGTTCACGTCCAGAATTCTCAGATCCCGGTCGTAGACCACGACTGGGTCCCCGAGGCTGTCAAAAACCCGCTGGAAGAGAGTTTCCCGAATCTCGGCCATGTCCGTTCTTGTCATCCTGGGTTGAGTCCCTCTGCCATGGATTCACCGAGGGTTGGGTTTGGGGAAACGACCGCCCAACGTGCTTTCCTTCCCCCGCAAGGAGTTCCTTCCGTCCTCTTCCCGGTGTCCGACGAGAGGCCCCGGGATGATCCAAGCACCCTTGGGCGGGACGCTCCCTGGAGACTCACCACCGGGAAATTCAGCTTGCAGCATGGGGACGACCGGAGACTCCGGGCAGCGCCATCGATCGACGGGTTGCCGGGAAGCACGATTCGTGGGCGGAGATACAGAAAGAGGCGGTTTCTACTGATACCCGATCCGCCGTTATCATTGCAGCCGGGACAACAAGTGTCAAGATCCGATGGGGACAATCGACGGGAATGGGAGGGAATGGAAACCTCCGCTTCGAAGGCAGGAGAAGTCCCAGGGCATGAACGGGGCAACGGAAACCGTCGGGGGCTCTCGTTTTCCCTGCTGTCGATCGCGGGTTCCTCATCCGGCGACTTGGAAGGAATGAAGCGTTTCGAAACGACCCTGCAGGGAGCCTACGGCATCAGGGAAAGCCGCTGGGAAGGTTGCCGCCTCCCCGGTAGGTTCGGCTTCCGCCTATGCTCCCCAGCCCCAGCAGGTTGATGGTGAAGGCGATTCGCTGATCCTTGGCTTCCTTCTCGTACATCAGGCCCAGTCCCCAACACCCTTTCTGGTAGAGCACCCCGTAGCCCTGGGAGAAGAGTTCCCCCTTGTCCATAGAATAGTCGTGATAGGTGGTAACGAAGATGTTGGGCAGGACATTCACGTATAGCTGGGGGATGATCTCGTCCACCTGGACATCCTTGCGTTGCCGGTAGTCCAACCGGGCAATGTGGCCGTGTCCGCTGTCCACCGTCAGCAGCACGTCCTGCTGCAACACATCTCCCTGGTCGGGGGAAACGGTGGTGTCGTAGGATAGGGTGAAGTAGCGCTTGGGCATGAGGTCCAGGCGCATGCCGATTTCTCCGAACCCTTCGGCTTCCGTGGATACGGCATCCAATCGAGGGTCGGGATTGAACCAGCGGTCCGGGGTCGACTCGGGGGGCTTTTCCACGTGAAACACCTGAAAAAACTTCAGGCGCGCAATCTCCCGGTAGTCCGAAACGGGATTTCCCAGGGGGTCCTTCAACGACTCCTTAGTGGTGAGAAAGGTGGTGAACCCATAGCGAAGGTCATGACGGCTCAGGTTCCCGTCCAACCGGTCGAAGTGAGGGAGAAAGCCCCGGTATCCGTCCGGAGCGTACTCGTAGGAAATCTCAGGCCGGAAAGCGTGCTGCACGGCCACAAGGTTGCCGACCTCGAGGGGATACACCCGGTTCACGCGGGTGCTCAATTCCGCGTGCACATCGGGAAAGCACCGCTCCTGCCATTCGCTCCGAAAACCTTTTTCCCAATCGGCGTAGTACGCCGTGGATCGAACGCCAAAGGAAGGTTCGAAATTCAGGTAACTTTTCCACTGCAATGGATAGTGCAGCCGGGGGTAGAGGTCCAGGCGGGTTCCCCGGTCTCCCTTCTCTCGCCAGTAATTGGTCAGGGAGTTTTCCATGGTGTAGTAGAAGGGCCAATTGGGGACATGGCTGGGAGCCATATTGAAGTAAAGGGTCGGAAACCGTTGGAGGGTCACATCTTCCCTGGTCTTGTCCAGTTGATCCCAGTAGCGCACGTCCAGGGCCAAGAGGGCCGATTCACGACGCTGATCCAGGTACAGGCTCGATTCTCTCACCAAGCTGGTCCGATCGAATAGAAAACCCCTGCCGAAGTGGTCTTCAAAGATCCGGTTGGAAAAGTTGAAGGACGCCGACCCCTCTCGGAATTCGTTCAAAAAGTTCTTGTCGCTGATCAGGTCGAGATCCAGCCGTCCATCGATGTCGTTGGGGAGCGCAAAATTGTGGCGTGATCGAATCCAGTACCGGTCGCTGGTTTGGTAAGGGTACCCCTCGTCCCGCAAGTGATCCTTATCCGCTTGGTCCCTGAGGTAATTGACGGCCCAGACCCCTTCACCCCATTTCTCGTGAACGATTCGAAATTCCCCTCCGCTCATCCACCCACGTTTTTCCATGTACCTGCCGTAGAAGGTGGCATCCATGTCCTTGCGGATGGCCCAGTAGAAGGGAAGCTCGCCTTCCATCCCGTTCAGGTCCGAGTACTGACCCCAGGGGAGCAGGAAGCCCGACTGCCGTTCCTTTTGCACCGGCAGCCGCATGTAGGGCAGATACAGGATGGGAACGCCTCCCACCCAGAAGGAGGTATCCCGGGCCGTGGCCTGTCCTCCCACCTCCACCTTCAGGTGTTTATAGCGAATTTTCCAGTCCGAATCGGCGGGATCGCAACTGGTGAGGAACCCCTGCTGCAATTCGAATTCCTTGTCCCCGATCTTGGAGATGCGGTCCCCTTTCACGTAGAACTGGTTCTGGGAAAAATAGGCAAGGCCTCCGTCCACGTACCCCGTCTCCCGGTCCAGGTTCCACACGATGTGTTCGCCCCGGAGCCAGTCCTTGTGGTACTGGAGGTAGACGTTTCCCCACAGCTCCACCTGTCTTCTTTCTCCGTTGAGCTCGGCCCAGTCCGCCAGCATCATGCGGTTTTCGGCGGTGAGCCTCACCCCTCCCCAGGCTTCATAGGTGCCCCGGTTCTGGTCGTAGGTGATCTGGGAGGCCTCGAGTTTCCATTCCAGCTGAGGGGAACTGACGATGCGCTCCTGACTCAACTGGGGGAAGGGAGGCGGCTTTGTCTGCGCCGCGGCCGGGGTAGGGGACCCCGCCAAGCCGCCCAGCCAGCACAGGAGGCAAAGAAAGATCCATCGGAAGGCCTTGGCACGAAACGTTTCTACTGCCATCGATCCCCTCGAGATCGGACCCCGGGCTCCCCGGTCATTCCGGTAGAGTCGGTTCCCCATACAGCTCCTTGACTTCTCCCGCAAAGTACAGGGACCCGGTGATGCAGATGAGGTCCTCGGGGCCTGCCAGGAGCTTGGCCTGCTGGATGGCGGATGCCGGGTCCGGAATGACGTAGTGTTTTCGGATGTACGACCTGGCCAGACGCCTCAGTTCTTCGGGATTTGCCGCACGAGCATAGCGCGGCTGGGTAAAAACGGCCGTCTCGGCCAGGGGCAGCAGTCTTCGGAATATCCCTCGGATGTCCTTGTCCGCCATGACTCCCATCACCAGGTGGAGATGGCGGTAGGAGAAGGAATTCTTCAGCGCATCCCTCAACGATTCGGCGCCTTGGGGGTTGTGGGCCCCGTCCAGGATGACCAGGGGATTGTCCTGCAGTATCTCCAATCTTGCGGGCCAAAGGACCCGGGAGAGCCCCCGCTGAACGGCTGCGGGATCCAGACGGACGTCCCCCTGCCTCTCGAGGATTTCCAGGGCGGCAAGGGCCAAGGCCGCATTGGCGGTCTGGTGAGGCCCCTCGAGGGGGACCTTCAAGGAAGACCACCGGCGCCTCATTCCCACGTATTGAAAGGTTCCCTCTCCATTGCGACGCACCCGGAAATCCCGCCCCAGGCTGAATAGAGACGTTTTGTGCTTCAGGCAGGCCGCCTTGAGGATTCCCTGCACCACCGGCTGGCGCGCTCCCGTCACTACGGGAACCCCGGTCTTGATGATCCCCGCCTTTTCCCGGGCAATGGAAGACAAAGTGCTCCCGAGAAATTCCTGGTGATCAAAAGAGATATTGGTCACGACACTCACCCGGGGCTTAATCACGTTGGTGGCGTCCAACCGCCCGCCCATCCCCACCTCGATGACGGCCCAGTCGGCATTTTCCTCGGCAAAATACGCGAAGGCCATGGCCGTGACCACCTCGAAAAAGGTCGGCGGAACCCTCTGGTCCAACAGCGGATAGATCTTGCCAAACACCCGCATGATGCGCTCGGGAGAGACTTCCGTGTCGTTCATTCGAAAACGCTCGGTGAAGCGAACCAGGTGAGGGGACGTGTAAAGGCCGACCTGAAGACCGTGCTCCTTCAACACACTGGAAAGCATGGCCGCCGTAGACCCCTTGCCGTTGGTTCCCGCCACGTGAACGGACCGAAACGCACGATGGGGATTTCCCAGCCTGGCAAGAAGATTCTCCGTGCAGTTCAGGCCGAACTTGATCCCGTATTTCTGCAAACCGTACAGGTAGCGGATTGACTCCCGGTAACTGGACAACAAGCTGTTCCGTCCTCTCCATTTGGTTCTGAGTGCTCAGAGAGTGTCCGAATGGTCCACCCTGTCCTTTCGAACCCGGCGCGGCGAAGGGAGAACTCGTCCGAATGGACGGGCCTTGCCGGCAACGATGCCTTCCCTTCGGCTCGATATGACACTTCTTCGACCCGCTCGATAGAAAGTGTGCTCGGAATCTGGGGCAACTCATACCACAATTCCCGGTAAGAAAAAACGTGGAAACTCGACCCTCCCGCCCGGCCCGGCCACGACGGGCTCACCGATCCTTTTCCATTCGGGGAAAATCGCGGAAAATCCCGGGAGGAGACCTCAACCCGGCGATCCCGACCCTCTTGACCACGGAGTGCACCCCGGCGGGACTTGAGGTAGAGTAACCGTCCGTTCGGGAATCCTAGCCTGACCCAGCCCGCTCCCGGCGGAGGCGAAGGAGTCGTTTCCCCTCCCAGGATTGAGGGACGGGAGGAGTGTAGGGACCGGTCCCCGGACAAGACTCCCCGGTTCATCCGTGCGTGTTTTCAGGATGGGGCGGAAGCCTTCCGCCATCCGAGACCGCCCGACGGAGGCAAGCCCGGCAAAGGAAATCGCGAGTGATCCGTTCATGAACCCCATTGCTGCCGAAAACGAACGCCTGCGAGAAAGACTGGACCGACAGGCGGCGGAGCTTCAGCGCCTCCATGGAGCCCTCAAGGAATCCCGGGAGAAATTCAATGCCTTGCTCGACCGCACGGAGGATGTCGTTTTCATTTGCGACCGGCATGGGAGAATCCTCGATATCAACCGGGCTGCCCGGCACATGCTCGGCCTTTCCCCGGATTCCACGTCCATCGAGTCCGCATTCGACCTATTCGCTCCCCGGGACTCCGTTCACTTGGCGCAAGGGATGGAGAAAGCTCTCGAAAGCGGTTCATGCCGGGTCGAAGCCTCCCTCTTGCGCCGGGACGGGAATCGGCTCCCCGTGGAGATCCTGAGCCGGGCGGTGGAATACCCCGCGGGAACTGCGGTCCTCAATATCGCCCGGGATCTTTCCCGAACAAGATGCCGGGAGTCGGAACAGGTGAGCCACAGCACCCAGTTGATGACCCTCTGCCGACTGGCCCAGGACATCAATGCCGCCCTGTCCACCGACACCCTCGCACGAAAGGCGATGGAAGCCGTGTCTTCCTGCGTGGAGGCGGACGTGTGCCTGTTGTTCCTCCGGGAAGGCGGCGACCTGGTCCTCAAAGGTCAACATCCCGCAACCGCCGTCTCCCACGCGGAGCAAGGTCCGGCACACCGCCTGGGGGAATGTCTCTGCGGCCTGGCCGGCGGCGAGGGAAAACCTCAATACTCCTCCGACATCCACAGCGATCCGCGATGCGTCCGAAACGAATGCAAGGAGGCCGGTTTCGAGTCCTTTGCCGCCGTTCCTCTCAAGAGTGATTCGACAATCCTGGGGGTGATCGGCCTGGGTTCCCGTACCCTCCGGGACTTCGCCCCGGATGCCGCCTTCCTCGAAACCATCGCCAACAGTGTGGCGGTAGCGCTCAGGAACGCCGTTCTCTATGAGGAAACCCGGGAAAGCGCCCGGGAGCTTCAACGAAAGCTCCGGGAGATTGAAGAGAGGGAACAGGAGAATCGGCGACTACAAGACCAGCTCGCCCAGTCTCAGAAGATGGAGGCCATCGGCACTCTTGCAGGGGGAATTGCCCACGATTTCAACAACATCCTGACCTCCATCATGGGATTTACGGAACTGGTTCTCTATCATTTCCCCCCGGAATCTCCCTTCTACGAGGACCTGAACAGCGTACTGGACGCCGCCAAGCACGCCAAGGAACTCATCGGCCAGATCCTGACTTTCAGCAGACAAGACGAGACCGAATACCATCCGCTCATGCCGGGTCCCGTCATCAAGGAAACCCTCAAACTCCTCCGGGCCTCCCTTCCCAGTACCATCGACATTCGCGACTCCATCGACCCCGATGCGGGACCCGTCCTTGCCAACGCCACCAAGATCCAGCAAATCGTTCTGAATCTTTGCACCAATGCCGCCCACGCAATGGAGGACCAGGGCGGCGGGGTCCTCGAACTGGGTTTGAAGGAAATCCCTCTTTCCCCGGACCACAAGGTCGGCCCTTGGGTCGAGATTTCCGTCAAGGACACGGGGCAGGGGATTCCCGAGGAAATCCGGGAGCGGATCTTCGATCCCTACTTCACCACCAAGAAGAAAGGACAGGGGACGGGGCTGGGATTGGCCGTGGTCCGCGGAATCGTTCAAGACTGCAACGGGCACCTGTCGGTGGAGAGCAAAACGGGTGCGGGCTCGACCTTCCGAGTGAGGATTCCTCGAACCGACGGAGAAGTGGTTTCCCCTGCCGGTCCTTCCCTCGAGCCCCCTTCGAGGAAGGCAAGCATTCTTTTCGTGGATGACGAGCCGCCCATTGCCCAGGTGTGCCGCCGACTCTTGACAGCCATGGGATTTCGGGTGACCGCGATGACCGACAGCCGCGAGGCCGTGGAGCTCTTCCGAAAGAATCCGGATTCCTATGACCTGGTGATCACGGACCTGGTTATGCCGAGCATGACGGGGATGGAACTGATCCGAAAAATCCGCAAGACCCGGAAAGACATCCCGGTGGTGCTCTGCACGGGCTACAGTGAGAAGACCTGCGACGAAGAAATGCGGGACCTGGAAATCGGGGACTTTTTGTTGAAGCCTCTAAACATGGAGAAATTGCTGACATCCATCCATCGTGTGTTGCGCAAGCCCTGATGCCAGTTGCCAAGGTCGCTCCGTCATGCTGAGCGAAAATCTCAAGCAAACGGCTGAGTACTGCGGGTTGGCAGTTTCGGCTTGAGTGCAGCTTTGTCTGCCCCCCATGACTTCCCCAAACGGCGGGCGGGGCCGGTGCTTGTGAGAAGCGCGCTTGTCGAGGAGGTCGGCCCGTCCAGTGAGCCTCAACGAGACTCGAAACAGCGAGGGGAGAACTCCCATGTCCATGATCTTTACGGCGAAATTCCGGAGCCGGCAGCCGGAGATGCACTCGACGGAAATCGCCAAGGAGAAGGTCACTGCCGTCAAGGCCCTCAAGACCGGGGACACTTTCGAGCTCGAAAGCAAGACCGCGGGTATTGAATGAGGGCGGAAGATTTTCCCCGGTGCGAAAGCTCCCGGGCGAATCGGCCGCGGGTCCTAGGGTCGCAGGTCCTCGATGGCCCCATTGGAACCCACATTTGAAAAAGAATCCTCTTCCTTGAGCCGGATCTTGACGGGGACTCCCAATTCCTGAGCCAGTTCGGCCTCGAGCCTCTGGCAGAGCTTCTCCATCTCCTTGATCTCATCGGAGAAGACCTGCTCGTCCACCTTCAACCAGACCTCCAGGGTGTCGATGAATTCCCTCCTGCGGACGAGAAACCGATGAGGATGGGGGCTAAAACCCAGGAATCGGCTGAGGAGCAGGAGCACCTGGCGATGATGGACCTTGACCCCCCGGATGATCATCATCTCGTCGGTTCGATGGGGAAGCCATTCCATGCGCCGCAAGGTCCTGCCGCAGGGGCAGGGTTTGGAAAAGATGCGAACCCGGTCCCCGGTGCGGAACCGAATTAGGGGAAAGGCACGGGTGGTGAGGGTGGTCAGTACCAGCTCCCCTTCGCTTTCTTCGGGGACACTCCGCCCGGTCTCCGGGTCCACCACCTCGGGAAAGAAGTGATCTTCACTCACGTGGAGGCCCTGTCGTTCCTCGCACTGGAACGCCAGCCCGGGCCCCGGGACCTCGCTCAACCCGTAGTGGACCCAGGTTCGGACGTGGAGCTCCTCCTCGATCCTCCGCTGGACGGCCGCACCGGTGGGCTCCCCCACCAGGATGAGGGTCTTTAGAGACAGGGAATTGGGATTCAGGTTGGCCCGGAAAAGGAGGTCTTTGAGCTGCAGGGCTGCGGAGGTGCTGGTGATCAGGACCGAGGTCTTGTAGTCCCTCAACACCATCAACTGCTTTTCGTGGGGCAACAAGGTCAGGGGAATCACGCCGGCTTCGATGCTTTCGGCCCCGTCCTTGTAGTGGCGGCCCCAGTTGGCCAGTCCCGGATCGAGGTCGATCTGGAGAATGTCCGCCCGGGACACCCCGGCCGCGGTGAGTGCCCGGGCCATGATCTCCCGCCATATCCCGATGTCCTGCTTGGTGTAACCGCTCACGATGGGCTTCAGCTCGATGCCCCGGGCCGTGTGGATGCGCACCACGTCGCGCAGGGGCACGGCAAACAACCCGTAGGGATAATTCTCTCCGAAGTGCCGGGGGAAGGTGAACGGAATCCGCTCCCAGTCGGAAAGGGTTTCCATCTGAGCAGGGTCGATCTTCTCTTCCCGGAAATGATTCCGGTAAAACGGCACGTTCTTGTGGGCGCGGTTCAGGGAGCTCTGGAGCCGCTCCCATTGCTGCTGCACCCTTTCCTCCAGGCCCAGGCACTCTTCTCGCTCGTTCCAAACGGGCATGGTTGCCCCCTCCCATCCCAAATCACCTGCAAGTCTCGAGGCCCGGATCCTTCCCGACGCCCCTCCCCTGCTCTCAGGTCCTCCCTTCGCAAAATTCCCGATAATCCTTACCCAGGTAAGCGCGCTTCACGTCCTGGTCCACCAAGAGCTCCCCCGCGGGACCGTCCAGGACGATTCGACCGTTTTCAATCACGTATCCCCGGTCCGCGATTTGCAAAGCCGCCCGGGCGTTCTGTTCCACCAGGAGAATGGTCATGCCCTGCTCTTTCAACTGGAGAAGGATATCCAGGATGAGCCGAACGATGAAAGGGGCCAGCCCCATGGACGGCTCGTCCAGGAGAAGCATTCGAGGACGGGCCATGAGGGCCCGCCCCATGGCCAGCATCTGCTGTTCTCCCCCGGAAAGGGTCCCCGCCGGTTGTTGAGCGCGCTCCCGCAACACGGGAAACAATTCGAACACCGAATCCAGGTCCCGGGCGATCTCCCGGTTCTCCCGGCGGCGGTAACGCACGTAGGCGCCCAACCGAAGATTGTCCAAAACGCTCATGGGGGGGAAAAGCATCCGCCCTTCGGGCACCAGGCTGACTCCCATTCCCACAATGGCCGGGGGCTTGAGACCCTTGAGAGGTTCCTTCTGAAAAAGGATCTCCCCCTCCCACTGACCGTGGAGACCGCAAATGGACTGAAGCAGGGTGCTTTTACCCGCTCCGTTGGCGCCGATGAGGGCGATGAGTTCCCCCGGCCGAACGGAGAGGCTCACCCCGTTGATGGCCCGGATGCGGCCGTAGTGGCATCGAAGGTTGCGGATCCGCAGCATTGGATCAGATCCCCTTTCCCAGGTACGCGCAAATCACCGCATCGTCCTCCTGGATTTCCCGGGGCGTTCCTTCGGCCAGCCTTTTGCCCTGATGAAGGACGAGAATGCGGTCCGAGACTCCCATGGTCAGGGACATGTCGTGCTCGACGAGGAGCAGGGTCACTCCACGGCCTCGAATCTCCTGGAGCAGCTCTCCGAGCCGCTGGGTTTCCACGGCGTTGAGGCCCGAGGCCGGTTCATCCAGGAGAAGCACCCGGGGCTCCGTGGCCAGTGCCCGGGCAATCTCGAGAAACCGCTGCCAGCCGAACGGGAGATCGGAGGACCGGGTATGAGCCACGGAATCGAGTCCCACGAAGCGGAGGAGATCCATGGCTTTTTGGCGGGCCTCCTCTTCTTCGGTGCGCACCCAGGACCACCGACCCATGGCCCCCACAAACCCGCAGGCCGTCCTCACGTGTCGGCCCACCAGCACGTTTTCCATCGCGGACATGCTCCCGAACAGCTCGACGTTCTGGAAAGTTCGAGCGATCCCTTGGGCCACGAGCTCATGGACCTGCTTCCCGACGATGTTTCGGGGGCCGTACCGGATGGCGCCCGCATCGGGAGCGCTCACCCCCGTGATGATGTTGAACAGGGTGGTCTTTCCGGCGCCGTTGGGGCCGATGATCGCATGAATCGTTTCCGGGAACACCTCGAAGGAGACGTCGTAGAGCGCCTGGATTCCCCCGAAGCTCTTGGAGATTCCCTCGATTTTAAGCAGAGGGGGAACGGCCTTCTCGTCGGTTTCTCGATCTCTCATACAAGTCCAGTATCCCCCGGGTAAGACCCTGGGGCAGAAAAATCATGACCACCATCAGCACCAGCCCGTAAACCAGCATCTCGTAGTCGGAAAAGACATGGAGCCAGTCGGGAAGGACCGTGAGCAGGGAGGCACCCAGCAGGGAGCCCCAGATGCTGGCCATTCCCCCGATGACCACCATGGTCACGATTCTCACCGAAACCAGGAAATCGAAGGAGCTGGGGCTGACGAAGCTCACCAGGTGGGCATACAGGAATCCCGCGAGGGCGGCAAAGAGGGCGCTGAGGACGAAGACGCTGATCTTGAGCCGACTCGTGTCGATTCCCATGGCCGCAGCCGCCTTTTCGCTGTCATGAATGGCGCGAAGGGCCCGCCCCACCCTCGACCGGACGATCCGCTCACACAGGATGAAGCTCACAAACACCGCCCCCCACACCAGGAAGAAGTAGCGAATTCCCGAAGAGAACGTGAAGGGTCCCACGGCCAGGGGCGGGATGCCCACCAACCCCGAATCCCCTCCCGTGAGGCTGCTCCACCCCCGAAACAAAATGAACCCGATCATGCCGAACCCCAGGGTT
>JARKQW010000430.1 GCA_029974695.1 Syntrophobacteraceae bacterium
TCTCGATGAGCTGGTAGATCCGCTGCATCCCGATGCTCTTGCCGATGATGTTGCCGAACTGGTACCGTTCCTGGAGCTCCCGGGTGAGATCGCGGTTTCGGCACAGCAGGTGGTAATGGTCGATGGCCTTGCGGACGGTGAACTTGAGCTGCTCGTTCTTGAACGGTTTGAAGATGTAATCGAAGGCTCCCCGGCGGGTGGCTTCCATGGCCTTTTCCATGGAACCGTAGGCGGTCATCATGATGACGGGCAGATCCGGTTTGTGGTCGTGAAACCACTCGAGGAGGGCCATGCCGTCCATGCCCGGCATCTTGATGTCCGAGATCACGGCATCGAGCTCATGCTCCCGGGCGACTTCAAGGGCCCTGGTGCCGCTGTCCGCCGTCAGGACCTCGTAGCCCTCTTCCATGAGGAGGTCCTCCAGCACCAGGAGGTAGTTCCTCTCATCATCCACAATGAGAACCGTTTCCATGGGACTCTATCGACTCTCCTCTCCCGCCGCCTCCCGGTTGGGCTGCACCAGAGGCAGGCGGACAATCATGGTTGTTCCTTTTCCTTCCTCGCTCACGACCTCCATGTCGCCGTTGTGTCCGTCAATGATGCTGCGCACAATGGCAAGGCCCAATCCCGTTCCTTTCTCCCGGGTGGTGAAAAAGGGATTGAAGATTTTCTTTTTCAACTCGGCGGGAATTCCGTGCCCGGAATCCTGGATCCTCAACTCGATGTGGGGACTTCCGTCCCGACCGTTGGCGAAGGACGTTTCGAGGCGGAGCCGTCCCCCCTGGGGCATGGCCTGGAGAGCATTGGCCAGCAGGTTGACAAACGCCCGGTAAAGCAGGTCTGCGTCGGCCTCCATCCCGTAGGGACCCGTCCGGTAGTCCCGCTCGACCTGGATGCCCAGCCTCTGGCACTCGGGTTCCATCACCTCGAGGTTTCGATCCAGGACTTCCTCGAGGCGGCACGACTGCACCCTGAGGGCCTTGGGTCGGGCAAAGTCCAGGAATTCCGTTAGAATATCGTTCAGCCTCGTGGACTCTTCCACGATGATGGAGGCAAGCCTCTTTTGCCGATCGTTCTCGAGCCTTCCGTACAGGAGCTCCGCCGTGGTACGGATGATCCCCAGCGGATTTCGGATCTCGTGGGACACCCCGGCAATCATTTCCCCCAGGGCCGCCAGCCGCTCGGTCTGGTGGAGCTGTTCTTCGAGCTTTAGCCGCTCTGCGGCACGGGCGGCGATGATCTTTTCCGCACGGGCGGCGATGAGCAGGATCGTGACGAAAAGAATTCCCACAAAACCGAGAAAACTGAGGGCGATGATCCACTGGAACCGGTGAATGGCCTTGTAGTCGTCCGTCACGTCCAGGGTGATCTCGAACACCCCCAGGACCTTCCCCCGCATCTGGGTCATGCTCCGCTCCTCCCACATGGGGAGGTAGGCGGTCAGCTTCCGGGCCCCGGCCCGCCATTCGAACCCCAGGAAAGAACTTCCCTCCCCGGAGAGTACTGAAACGGTCTCTTCCCTCCACGCCCGTTCGAACAAGTCCCCGATGTCCCCTTTCATTCCCACCCGCTGGGGATCCGTGCTGTAGCTGAGAATCTGCTCCGGGTCATAGATGTTCACCTGCTCGACGCTAAATCCCTGGATGGTGTTTCGGACCACCCGGTCCAGCCGTTCGAACTGGTTGGGGCGGCTAAGGCGGATTTCTCCCTCGGTGATGAGGGTCGGCACGGTAAATTGGTAGAAAACCTGGTGGTTCAAGTTTTCGGCGATGAGCAGGGCATATTGCTCGCTCTTCTGGACCAGGATCGTTTTGGCCCGCTGAGAAATGAACCCCGAGAGAAACATGGTGCACACCAGGATGACCATGAGGCTGGTGAGGGAAAGATACTTCACCAGCCGGAAGGGCTTGATGGCCTCGGGACCGACATTCCTTTCCCGAGCGGGTTTCGGAGATGGGGTTTCCTTTCCGCCCGTCTCGGGGTGTCCCTCCCCGGCGGACCGATTTTCTTCAGTCATGGGCCTTGGCCGATCTATTCTTGTGGCGAACCCGCTGCCGCCGTTGGTTCAGTTCTTCGCCGAAACGTTTCTCCCAGCCCCTTCGAGTGGGGTGGAAGAATTCCCTGTCCTCAAGGCCGTCGGGCAGATAGTTCTCGGGGACCCATCCTTCGGGGTGATCGTGAGGATAAAGGTAGTCCCGGCCGTAGCCAAGCCTTTTCATGAGCTCGGTGGGGGCGTTTCTCAGGGGGAGGGGCACCGGGGCGTCGCCGGACTCCTCCGCAGCGGCCCGGGCTTTCTTGAAGGCCGTGTACAGGGCATTGCTCTTGGGCGCCAGGGCCAGGTACACGGCGGCCTGGGCCAAGGCCAGCTCTCCTTCGGGGCTTCCCAGGAATTCGAAGGAACGCACCGCGGCCATGGCCTGTTCCAAAGCCCGGGGGTCCGCCAGCCCGATATCCTCGGATGCCGTTCGAACCATCCGGCGAGCGATGTAAAGAGGGTCTTCTCCCGCCCGGAGCATTCGGGCCAGCCAGTAGAGGGCCGCGTCGGGGTCGCTCCCCCGGAGGCTCTTGTGGAGAGCCGAAATGAGATTGTAGTGTTCTTCGCCTCCCTTGTCGTAGTGGACTGCTCGGCGCTGGACGGCCTCCCGCACCGAGTCGAGGTCCAGACGGCGAATTCCGTCGCCTCCCGGGGCCGTGGTCGTCACCGCCACTTCGAGGACATTGAGCAGCACCCGGGCATCCCCGCCCACCGCGGAAACCAGGTATTCTTCCGCTTCGGGCGCGATTTCGGCGGGATAGGCCCCCAGCCCCCGTTCCCTATCCGTCATCGCCCGGCGCAGAATGGCCCGGAGGCTTTCCTCATCCAGGGGCTCGAGCACCAGCACCTGGGTTCGGGACAGCAGCGGACGAATGACTTCGAAGGAAGGGTTTTCCGTCGTGGCTCCCAAAAACCAGAAGGTCCCGTCCTCGACGTGGGGCAGCAGACTGTCCTGCTGGGCCTTGTTGAGCCGATGCACCTCGTCCATGAAAAGGAGCGTCCGCTTCCCGAGGCGCTTCCAACGCTCACGGGCTTCCCCGACCGCCTCCAGAATTTCCTTGGTGCCTGCCAGGACCGCCGAGAGGGCGATCATGTGAGCGTCCGATTGATCCGCAAGAATTCTCGCCAGGGTGGTCTTGCCGGAACCGGGGGGTCCCCAGAAGACCAGGGACTGCATTCGGCGGTTGCGGAGCAGACGATCCAAGATCTTTCCCGGCCCCAGCAGGTGCTCTTGTCCCACGAATTCGCCCAAAGTCCGGGGCCGCATTCGCTCGGCCAGAGGTGCCGGAGCTCCCCCTTTTCCCGGGGTGGGTTTCTGAAAGAAGCTCATTTGCTTCATGGGGATCCCCTGCCTTGATTCGTAAACATTACAACGACACAGCCATGGTACTTCCTGTGAGCCGAAACTTCAGCCTTCCCCCAGGTAAGCCCTGCGGACTCGCTGGTCCTCGAGGAGATCCCGGGCCTCCCCTTCCAGCACAATCCTTCCCGTCTCGATCACATATCCGTAGTGGGCCACCCGGAGGGCCGCCATGGCGTTTTGTTCGATGAGCAAGATGGTCGCTCCTTCCCGGTTCATCCTTTGGACCGCCTCGAGCACCTCCTCGACCATCAGGGGTGCCAGTCCCAGGGAAGGTTCGTCCAGGAGCAGCAGTCTCGGACGGCTCATGAGCGCCCGTCCCAGGGCGACCATCTGCTGCTCTCCCCCGCTGAGAGTGCCCGCTTTCTGCCGCTGCCTCTCCTCGAGCCGCGGAAAGAGGGAATAGACCCGCTTGAGCTCGGCGGAAACCTCCCGGGAGGTTCGATAATAAGCCCCGAGCTCGAGGTTTTCCAACACCGTCAAGTTGGGGAAGACCCGCCGTCCCTCGGGGCTCACCCCAATTCCTTTCCGAATGATCCGGAAAGGGTCCAGGCGAGTCAGTTCCTCCCCTCCCAGGCGCACGGAACCCGACCGGGGCTTCACCAGGCCCGTCACGGCCCGCAGGGTCGTGGTCTTTCCCGCCCCGTTCGCCCCGATGAGGGTGACGATCCGACCTTCCGGGGCCCGGAGACTGATGCCCCGCAGTGCGTGGATGCCCCCGTAATATACCTGCAGGTCATTCACCCGGAGCATCGGCGCTGTTCCCCAGGTAGGCACGGATGACCTTTCGGTTCCGACGAATCTCCGACGGACTTCCTTCGGCAATGGTGAAGCCGTGGTCCAGGACCTTCACCCGTTCGCACAGGTTCATCACGAACCTCATGTCGTGCTCGATGAGCAGAACGGTCAGGGAGTATTTCCTTCTCACCTCCTGGACGAGATCTCCCAGTTCCCGGGTCTCCCGGGGGTTCATGCCCGCAGCAGGCTCATCCAGCAGGAGCAGCTGCGGCCTTGCCGCCACGGCCCGGGCGATCTCGAGCCTTCGTTGCTGCCCATAGGCCAAAACCCCGGCCTTCTCGAGGGCCCAGTGGGCCAGGCCGAATTCCTGCAAGATCTCCCGGGATTGTTCCCGAATGAGCCTCTCCTGTCGTACTCCCGTCCCCAGGCCCAGCATCACCTGCCAGAGGGGGGATCTCATGTGGTGGTGAAAGGAGACCATCACGTTTTCCAGGACCGTCATGTCCCGGTAGAGGCGAATGTTCTGAAAGGTTCGAGCGATTCCGAGGGAGGCGATTTCGTGACTGGGCCGCCCGTCGAGGACCTCGTCCCGCCACACGACCCTCCCCGAGGTGGGCTTCACCATCCCGGCGATGACGTTGAAGACGGTGGTTTTCCCCGCTCCGTTGGGACCGATCAGGCCCACCAGTTCCCCGGGGACCAGGTGCATGGAAAAATCATTCACCGCGGTCAGCCCTCCGAATTGCACGAACAGGTGTTCCACGGAAAGGAAAACGTTCACAGGAAAAGCCTCATGATGGTCCCCGGCGGCCTCGCAGCCAATCCCAGGAAAACTCCCGCCGCCCCATGATTCCGTGCCTCCGGAACAGGATGACCCCCATGAGCAGAAGACTAAAAATCACCATGCGCATGCCGGGAATGCCCGGAATCGACCAGGACCCGAAGTTCATGGGTCGCTCCACCACCCGCATGGCCTCCCCGGCCCAGGTGAACAGTGCCGCGCCCAGCACGGCCCCGGTAGTGCTCCCCAACCCTCCCACCACGATCATGATGAGCAGGTTGAAGGTGAGCAGGAAGGTGAACAGGTTGGGAGAAATGGTGGTGATCAGGTGGGCCAGCAATCCCCCGGCCACTCCGCTGAAAAAGGCGCTGACCATGAAGGCGAGCAACAGGTGTTTGAAGGGGTCCACCCCCATGGCCCGGGCCGCGATCTCGTCTTCCCGGATGGCCTTCATGGCCCGCCCGTAGCTGCTGTTTGTCAGTCGGGTCACGAAGATCACCGTGACCACCGCGACGCCCCAGGACCAACCCAGGTGAGTGTGCGGAACCAGGCCCTTGAGCCCAAGGGGTCCGTTGGTGACGCTTTGCATGGCGTTGCACAGCACCCGCACCACCTCCCCGAACCCCAGGGTCACGATGGCCAGGTAGTCCCCTCGAACCCGAAATACGGGAAAACTAAGGAGAAAGGCGAACCCCATGGCCCGCAGTCCGGCGGCCAGCAGGGACACGGAAAAAGGCGCCTGGATCGCGCTCAGGGGCCACACGAGGGGCTCGAGAATGAAACTGAGCTCCTTTTCCGCCGGGCTCATGGTGAGCAGGGCCGAGGTGTACGCCCCAATGGTGATGAAAGCGTTGGGTCCCAGGTGAAGCATTCCGCAGACTCCGTTCACCAGATTATAGCTCACGGCAAGAATGATGAATATGGCCATGTTGTTGAGGATTCGGACCTGGTAGTCCGACCCGTATCGATGGAAGAGAAACAGGGTCCCGGCCAAAAGCAGGAGGCTTGCCAGGTTCAACAGCAGGTTGGTCCGCCTTCCCGTCGGTTTCATCCGCCCGTCCTAAACCTTTTCCTCCACGGGTTCCCCGAGGATTCCCGTGGGCCGGAACAGCAACATCAGGATCAAGGCCAGAAACGAAAGGGCGTCCCGATACTGGGACAACTGGGGAACCAGAGCGACGATGAAAATCTCCCCGACACCCAGGACGAAGCCGCCCAGCACGGCCCCGAAAATGTTTCCGATCCCTCCCAGCACCGCCGCAATGAAGGCTTTCAGCCCGGGAAGGACCCCCATGAAGGGATTCACCTGGGGGTATTTCATGGACCACATGATTCCTCCGGCGGCGGCCAGGACGGAACCCAGCAGGAAGGTGACCGAGATGATTCGATCCAGATTGATCCCCATGAGCTGGGTCGTTTCGAAGTCCGTAGACGCCGCCCTCATGGCCTTCCCCACCCGGGTGCGAAAGACCACCGCGAGAAGACCGGACAACAGTACGAGGGTGATGATGGGGGTGTAGAGGGTGAGCACCGGGATGCGAATGCCCATGAATTCCACCACCCGGTCGAATACCTCCGGTCGGGGAAAGGGCTTGGGCACCCCCCCGATGACGACCAGGGCAAGGTTCTCGAGCAAAAAGGAGACCCCGATGGCCGAGATGAGCAGGGAAATCCGCGGCGCGCCCCGCAAAGGCCGGTAGGCGGACCGCTCCACCAGGATTCCCAGGAGCCCCGTCCCGAGGAGGGCCAGGGGAAAGCTCCAGTACCACGGAAGGGCAAAAAGGGTGGTCCCGTAGAGGGCGGAGTAGGCGGCAAACATCAGGAGATCCCCGTGGGCGAAATTGATCAGGCGCAAGATCCCGTACACCATGGTGTACCCGATGGCCACCAGGGCATAGAGACTCCCCAGGGAAATGCCGTTGATCATCTGCTGGAAAAAGACCGTTGCGCTCAAAACGGGGCCCCTTCCACCCTCCCGATTCGTCACGGCTCGATGGTCGTCACGTAGACGAACCCACCGTTCTCCACCTTGTTGATCACCATTCCCTTGACGGGGGTCCCTCCCTCCCCCATGGAGATGGAACCGCTCACGGCATCGAGACCCCGGGTCGAGGCCAGGGCGTCCCGAATCCGGCTGCCGTCCGTCGAGCCCGCCCTCCGGACGGCGTCAATGAGCAGAAAATACGCGTCCCCTCCCAAGGCCGCAAACGCGTCCGGGTCCCGCTTGTACTGTTCCGTAAACCGGCGGATGAACTCTTTTGCCCGGGGAGAACCGGCCGCATCCCGGTGGAAGTGCCCCGTAAGAAACATGCCTTCCACGGCATTTCCACCAATCCGGATCAGGGTATCCGAATGGGCCCCGTCCCCCGTAAGGATGGGCGCCCGGATTCCCAGGTCCCTGGCCTGTTTGGCCAGCAAGGCGCTCTCGGTGTAGTAGTTGGGGGCGTAAATGATGTCGGGATTGGCCGCCTGGAGGGTGGAAAGCTGGGCCGAAAAATCCTGGTCCCCCGTCTGGATGTAGGCCGTGGAAACGATCTTCCCGCCGTCCTTGGTGAACTGCTTGGCAAAAAAGCTCCCCAATCCCACGCTGTAGTCCTGGGCGTTGTCGATGATGAGGGCCGCGGTGGCCGCTTGGAGGCGGGATCGGGCAAACCGGGCCGCCACCTGTCCTTGGAACGGATCAATGAAGCACGCCCGAAAGGCGAATTTCTTGCCCTGGTTCACCAGGGGACTGGTGGCGGATGGGCTCACCGAAGGAATTCCCGCCAACTCGGAAATGGGGTTTCCCGCCATGGTGTTTCCGCTGATGGCTTCCCCCAGGATCCCCACGACCTTGTCCCGCTCGATGAGCAGGGTGACGGCGTTGGCCGCCTCGATCTTGTCGCTCTTGGTATCCACCAGCAGCAGTTCAACCTTCCTGCCCAGGGCTTCCGGTTCCATGTCCCGGGCGATCCGGATCCCCGCCCATTCCATGTCCCCGTAGGCGGCAACGGACCCCGTCATGGGCAGATACACCCCGATTCTCAGGGAATCCCGGCAGTCCTCGGCCCGGACAGACCCCGCCGTCAGGCAGAAACAAACGGCGAAGACAACCATTGCATGCATGCAGGGGTTCTTCCCCCATGATCCTCGAATCCGGCGATGACCCATGCTCCCTTTTCCTCCATCCCTCGATGTCGCAAAAAGCCGCCAAGAACGGCCTTCCAAACTCAGCCGCAAACGAGCGCTCCCGCAACCCCCCTCTTAGTCAATCCACCTTTTCCTGTCAACCAAACCCGGTCCTTCCCGGGTCATCGGCAGATACTACCCCAATTGACCGATCGAGGGTTGAGGAATTCCCGGGTCGAGGGATCGGACCGGCACGAATCCCAATTCGTCCCCCCCATGCAAGCCGGATTTCGGGAAGAGCTTTGATCCCTTTTGGTTGCCGCCATCGGGGGCGGGACGGGCGGCGGGTCCCGGATATCGCTCAACCAGGGCTTTCCCGGCCCCCACCCTTCCCCTTCCGCCCGGGGCCTGCCGCCCGGAGGACGCGGGACGGTCCGGGGCACTCCGTTCCCCCCTCACAACTCGTTGCATCCCGTCTCTCAAAGTGATATGTAGGGATCCTCCCGGCAGGGATGCGGCGGCGCAGGGGCAGGAAACGGACTTGAAGCCGCCCGCAGATATTCCCGTCCGGGTAGGCGGCACGCCTCCGGTCCCACGGCCGGAACGCCGTATTTTCGTTCTTACTCCCTTGGTCGTGCTAGGCGGGGAGCTAGCGGTGCCCTGTAGCCCGAAATCCGCTCATGCGGGGCTGAACCCCCTCCGAAGGGCTGAAGCGGGGCCTGCAGGTTCTAATACCGGTTCCGATTGGACACTGCGCAACAGACGAATACGAACCCCGTCAGGTCCGGAAGGAAGCAGCGGTAAGTATCACCGGCTGTGTCGTGGTTCAATCTAGTCGGGTATCGGCAGGTGAGCCCCAGGCTGCGACAGGTTCGACAGAGGGTGCACGGCCAAGGTTCCATTCCTTTCCCATTCCCCGTGCTTCTCTCGTTTCCCCTCTTTCCCCCGGCATCGCCGAAGGCTTTGAGGAGCCGTGATTTCCTGTTATGGTACGGTCTCGGGAGAAGATTGTAACAGGATTGCCACAGGAGCTTCTCCGAGTTGTCACCCGGGGATGGCAGACATTCCCCTCGAAGACGGCCCAGGGGAGGAGGAAAGAATGCCCGGCACGACGGTCCTTGTGGTGGAAGACGATCCCGATATCCTGAATCTCGTTTCCTACAATCTTCGTATCGCCGGGTTTTCGGTTCTGAGCGCCCCGGAAGGCCACGAGGCCCTGGGCTTGGCCAAGCAGCACCTCCCGGATCTCATCGTCCTGGACCTCATGATCCCCGGCCTGGACGGTTTCGAGGTTTGCAAGGAGCTCAAGAAGACCTCGGCCACCAGGAACATCCCCATCATTATGCTCACGGCCCGGGGAGAGGAAATCGATCGCATCGTGGGCCTCGAGTTGGGAGCCGACGACTACATGGTCAAGCCCTTCAGCCCCCGAGAGCTGATCCTGCGGATTCGGGCCGTCCTGCGCAGGACCGGGTCCGACCGGCGCGACGAGACCCTGCTTCAGAAGGAAGGCATCCAGGTAAGCCTCGAATCCCACAAGGTCTGGGTGGAAGGAAACGAGGTGATTCTCACGGCCACGGAATTCAAGCTCCTGGTCGAGCTCCTTCGCGCTCCGGGAAAGGTACATACCCGGGACCAGCTGCTGGACAAGGTGTGGGGGTATCATTTCGAGGGCTATGCCAGGACCGTGGACACCCACGTCCGGCGCCTGAGGCAAAAGCTGGGCGTTTACTCGGAGGCGGTGGAGACCGTTCGAGGGGTGGGATACCGCTTTAGGGACGCGTGAAGCCATGTCCGGAAGGAAGTCTCTCAAAAATTCGATTCTCTACTATTGCTGGGCACTGGTCCTGGCGGGGGTCCTCCCCTGCGGCTACCTGTATCACCTGCTTAGCCGTACCGCCGTCGAGGACGCTCAAGGCATGGCCCTTCGAGAACTGGACCTGGTGGAGCGGCTTTTGACGGACGCCGCCCCCTTCCCGAAGGTCGAGGACCTGCAAGACCGGGTAACCCGTGCCGCAGAACAGCGAGGGGTTCGAATTTCCTACGTGGCCGAGGACGGACGGGTCCTTGCCGACTCGATGACCGACCCGGACCGGATTTCCGATCTCGAGAACTTCGCGGGCAGGGCCGAGATCCTCGATGCCCGCAGCGGCGCCCCCGGCGTCTCCTTTCGCTACAGCCAGGCCGTGAAAAAGGAAATGGCCTTCGCCGCAAAGAAAACCGCTCTCCTCGAGGGTCATCCTCCCGGGTTCCTGAGGCTTGCCATGGATCCGCCCTCGATCCAAGGGCAACTGGATCGGTTCATTCAAGCCGTTCCCCTCTACCTTTTTCTTCTCTGCGCCGTGGTTGCCCTGTCCGTGCCCCTGGTGGTGCGCCGGTTCGACGGAATCCTGTCGGAAATGACCCGGGCCGTCGATTCCCTGGGGTCCGGCCGGCCCGCCCGGCGAGTTCACCTGGAACCGGGTCATGAGCTGTCTCCCCTGGCCCTGTCCCTCCAACAGTGCGCCGAGAGACTGGAAGATCGCCTGGCCTCCACGAACGAAGAAAGACGGCGCCTCGAGGCGGTCTTCGAGGGAATGCGGGAAGGAGTTATCGTCCTCGACTCCCGGGGAAGAATCCGGAGCGTGAACCGGGCGCTGGCGAACCTGGTTCCCCGCACGCCCAGTCCCGTCGGTCGCAAGCCCATCGAGGTGATCATGAACCTCGAGCTCCAGGAGGCCTGCGACGCGGCGTTGAGCCCCGATCGTCCGTCAAACGAAAGCTTTCGCAGACTCGAGCTCGTCCTCTGGAGGGAGCGATCCTACACCGTGACCATCTCCCGGTTGCCCCCCACCCGGGACGAGGGGGAAGACGAAATCCCCGGCGCCATCGTGGTCTTCCACGACATCACGGAGATCAAGCGGCTGGAGAAGGTCCGACAGGATTTCGTGGCCAACGTTTCCCATGAGCTGAGGACCCCTCTTACCTCCGTCAAGGGATACACTGAAACCCTGCTGTCCGAAGAGATGCCCGACCGGCAAACCCTCGCCTCCTTTCTACAGGTCATCCTCAAGAACACCAACCACATGGTGAAAATCGTGGACGACCTCCTCGAGCTGGCCCGCCTGGAAGCCCTGCAGTTCCCCGTCCGCCCGGTTCCCGTCCATGCGGGAACCGCCCTTCATGCGGCATGGAAGGCCTGTCTTCCCCTGGCCTCGGCCCGGGAGATCTCCCTGCAGAACGATCTGCCCCCCCACGGTCCGTGGGTGCTGGCAGTCCCGGACCAACTGGTCCAGGTCTTTCGAAACCTGATCGAGAATGCCGTCCGGTACAATCCGGCCTCAAAACCCATCGTGGTGTCCTGCGAAGAACAAGAGGAAACCGTGACTTTTCGGGTCCGCGACTTTGGACCGGGGATTCCCAAAGAACACCAGGACCGCATCTTCGAACGGTTCTACCGAGTCGAAAAGCACCGAGCGGGGGAGGCGGGCAGCACCGGCCTGGGTTTGGCCATCTGCAGGCATATCCTGCGAAACCTCGGGGGCCGCGTGTGGGTCTGCGACCCTTCCCCCGGCAGGCAGGAGGGAGCCGCCTTCTGCTTTACCCTTCTGCGGGCCCCGGCGGAGGCGAACAGGCGGGAGGGCTAGGACCGTGGAATCTGGGAGGCCGGGAAGCCGGGAGGGGTGTAGGGTGGGTGGAGCGAAGCGGAGCCCACCGAGGGGGCGGGAAGCTGAGAGGCCGGGAAGCGTTGGCCGAGTTCTTTTCCCCTTTGGGTCCCCGAAAGGGTCGGGAACCCAAAGGGGACCGTCGCCCGGCAGGAAAACTCCCCCTGCCCCGGCTCGATTCAAACGGGCGGAAGACGAACCCATCGATTTTGTGTACAGTTCTTATGGAGAAGCCCCAGCGGCTTCGGCTTGGGATCTTGATCCTTACCCCGGGTTCGACGGCGGCGTTCCCATCGGCGGACACGGCGCCTCCCGGAGGGTAGGAAGGGTTGTGGAATGGAAAAATCCCCCAAGATGGCTTCGGAAAGCCTGAATTTTTACTACGGCGCTTTCCAGGCCCTCGAAAACATCAGCCTCGAGTTTTACCCGCAACAGGTCACGGCCCTCATCGGCCCGTCGGGATGTGGAAAGAGCACGTTTCTACGGTGCCTGAACCGAATGAACGACCTCATCGCCACCAGCCGGGTCGAAGGCCGGGTGCTCCTGGACCAGGAGGACATCTACGATCCCAAGCTGGATGTGGTGACCTTGAGGCGCCGGGTGGGCATGGTGTTCCAAAAGCCCAATCCCTTCCCCAAGACCATCTTCGAAAACGTGGCCTACGGGCTCCGGGTCAACGGGGTGCGCGACCGTTCCTTCCTGGCCGAAAGGGTGGAATTCAGCCTCCGGAGGGCCGCCCTCTGGGACGAGGTGAAAGACCGGCTGCACCATTCGGCCCTGGGCCTCTCGGGCGGACAGCAGCAGCGCCTGTGCATTGCCCGGGCCCTGGCCGTGGAACCCGAGGTCCTGCTCATGGACGAGCCCGCTTCCGCCCTGGATCCCATCGCCACTCAAAAGATCGAGGAATTGATCCACGAGCTGAAGGGTTCGTACACCATCGTCATCGTGACCCACAACATGCAGCAGGCGGCGAGGGTGTCCGACTGCACCGCCTTCTTCTACATGGGTAAGCTCGTGGAGGTGAACGAGACCGAGGTCCTGTTCACCCGGCCTCAGTATCGCCAGACGGAAGACTACATTACGGGCCGATTCGGATAGGAGCGCCGAAAATGGAAAACCGGTTCCACCAGGAAATGGAAGAGCTCAAGATGACCATCCTTCACATGGCGGTCCTGACGGAAAGAGCCCTGGAAAACGCCGTGCGGTCCCTCGTGGATCGGGACGGCGACCTGGCCCAGGCGGTCATTGACGGGGACCGGGAGATCAACCTCCGGGAAATGGAGGTGGATCGCCGATGCCTTCGCCTGCTGGCCCTGGACCAGCCCATGGCCCGGGACCTGCGCTTCATTGTGGGCTGCCTTCGGATTTCCATCGAACTCGAACGCATTGCGGACCAAGCCGTCAACATCGCCCAGAGAGCCCAGTTCCTGGGAAGCCGCCCCCCCCTGCCCCGGAACCCGGCCATCGAACAATTGGCCGACACGGCCCTGGACATGTACCGATCCGTCATGTCCGCGTTCGTCAACGAAAACACGAACCTGGCCCGGGACGTCTGCCAGACGGACGACCTGGCCGACGAGCTCAACGTCACGGTGCTCAAGAACCTCCTGGACTACATGGTCCACGAGGTCCCCGCCGTGGAAAGATCCGTGCAGACCATCATCGTGGCTCGATGCCTCGAACGGGTCGCCGACCAGACCACCAATATCGCCGAATCCGTCATCTTCATCGTCGAGGGGGTCAACATCAAGCACCGGTGCCAGCAGT
>JARKQW010000441.1 GCA_029974695.1 Syntrophobacteraceae bacterium
AGACGATACAAATGCAAAGAGTGGATACGAAAGCCGGGAGCGCGATCTCCTGTGCCCCGTCGAGGATTGCCTGGAAGTTGGGTTTTCCCATGGCCATCTGGCGGTGAATGTTCTCAATCTCGACCGTGGCGTCGTCGACGAGGATGCCGACCGACAGGGCAAGTCCCCCCAAGGTCATGAGGTTGATGGTCTCGCCCAAGGCGCTTAGAAGCGCAAGGGAACTCAGGACCGAAAGGGGAATGGATACGGCGATGACAAGGGTGCTCCGCCATGAGCCGAGAAAGAGCAGGATCATGACGGCGGTGAGTCCTGCGGCCACAAGTCCCTCCAGCACAACTCCGTTTACGGCGGCGCGCACGAAGATGGACTGGTCCGCAAATTCCTTTATCTCAAGCTCAGGAGGAAGTCCGCTCAGAATCCGGGGCATGGCCTCTTTTATGCCGTTTACGACACTCAAAGTCGAGGCGGTACCGCTCTTCAGGACAGTGAGGAGTACGCCGCGCAGGCCGTCCAACCGGACCACGTTTTGCTGCGGTTGGTAGCCGTCGTGAACCTGGGCTACGTCGCCTACCCGGATCACGGCACCGTTTACGATCTTGATGGGCAGGTCGTTCAGTTCGGTGAGCACGGCCGGACTGCTGTTCAGGGAGACGTTGTATTCCATCTCGCCGATCTTTGCCGTGCCGCTGGGGAGGACGAAGTTCTGGGCATTGAAGGCGTTCACCACATCCTGCGGAGCCAGATTGTTCGCCTGGAGGGCCGCGAGATCAAGATCTACGGCAACGACCCGCGCTTTTCCTCCGTAGGGATAAGGCACGGAGGCCCCCCGCACGGTCATAAGACCGACCCTCATCTGGTTGAATGCCAGATCCTGCAGTTCTTGCTCGGAAAGCCTTTTGCTTGCCAGACTGTACTGGAGGATGGGGACCGTTGAGGCATTGTAGCGGATGATGATCGGTGGATTCGTGCCGGGAGGCAGAAAGCGCATCGCCGCCTGCCCGCTGGCCGTGAGTTGAGCGACGCCGTCGGAAACCGAGGCGCCGGGCTGGAGAAAGACCTTGATGACTCCTGCACCGTTATAGGAGGTGGACTCGATATGTTCGATATCGGCCACTTGTGCGCTGACGATACGCTCATGGTTGTAAATGATGCGCTCCTCGATCTCCCGGGCATTGAGCCCGTTATACAACCACACCGCACTCACGACCGGAATATTGATGGCCGGGAAGATATCGGTCGGAGTGCGAAGGAGCACGAGGGGAGTCAACAGCTAGAGGACCAGGGCCGCCGCCACGAAGGTGTAGGGGCGGCGCAAGGCAAGTTGAACGATCCACATGGTTTCTTCCTGGTGAGAGGATCCCTCATTGCGAAAGCCGAAATGGCGGTTCCGTCGAGAACCGACGCAAAACATCCGGCTTGGAAAGAAGAGCGGCAAAGACTGCGACCGTAGTTGACGCGTGTCCCCGGTTCCCGGGAGTGTTTCCTCCAAAGCGGATGATTAGCGCAAAAGACAAAGCCTCGATTGGCCCCGGCGCCGGCTCAGTCGCCATCCGGCTCCGCCGGAAGGCGATGACCCGGCCCCGGGGCGCGGAGTCCCGGTCGGAACTTGCCAACCGTCGAGGGGGGCGGGCCGGGGATGATGCGGGGATGGGGTTTTCGATTCCCGGTACCGCACTCATCCGGTGCCGAGGTCTCGAGCTTCGGAGGTCCGGGGAACGGGGCCGGAGGCGGGGGGATCGGCGGAATTGCCGGTTGTCCCTTCACCGGATGGGGGTTCCAGGGCCGGTCTCTTGGGGGCTTCGAGCAGAGGTGCGGCTACCGCCTGCTCCACACGCATGGTCAAGACTCCCCCCATGATGCTGATTTCATAGTTTCGGCCCGAGAGATCCACGTTCTGAAGAGTCTCCCGAAGCTTGCGGAACTGCTTCTTCGCTTTGCGATAGATGTAGAGCAGTCCCCCGGCGATCATCAGAAAACCGAAGAGGAAAACCCAAAGGGGGGTGATGATGACCTGGCCGATGACCATGATCAAGACGGCCAGTCCCACCACAAACACCACCTGCACAAAGATGATCAGGTAGAGATAGAAGATTCCCTGGTTGATGGAGGGTTCCCGCGTCTCTTCTTTCGGGGGTTTCTTCCTGGGACCCCTGAAAAAGCGGCCGATATCCATGGAGTCTTGTCCCTTCCTAAGGGTGCGATTCTTCGAGGGTCGCGTTCTTTTGCACGGGCTCGGGGAGTAAGGGAGAGGGGGGCTGATTCTGCAGAAGCAGTTGCTTTTCCACTCGATACTTCTCCAGGTCCAGTTGATTGTCCAATAGCTGCTTGGAAAGTCTGTAGCGCAAATAGACGATCCATGTGATCAGGGATGCCAAGAATACGGCGCAGGCCACAAAGAAGCCCTTGTACTTCTCGATGGCCACCGCGCCGATCTTTGCCAGGTCTCCCAGAAAATTAGGGACGACCCACAAGAGGATCACCGCCGCCGCAACGAGAAAACCCACGTGGAAAACGGTCACACGCCGGGAAAAATCGAAAAGGGAACCCCACCGACCCTTGGGCGAGGGGCTCAGGCGGGAATCCCCACCCCCGGAATCCTCCTCTCCGTACACAAGGGCCAGGTAGGCTCGAATGACAAAGGCAATCAGCAGAACCAGTCCGATGGGAACGCCCACCGCCGCCGACGCCCATGCACGAAAGGGAAAGGGGACCGTCTCGCTCTGAAGGTGTACCTGGTAGTCCTTCAAAGGACCAAAAGTCTTCTCGAATTCGAGCCGCTCGTAGGCCGTGAGGGTACTCCCGGCCCTGTCGGCCACCACCTTCCCCTGGGAATCGGTGATGAGAATGCGGGATTGCTTCCCCGTCTGGTTCAAGGCCGCCAGGATGAGGATGAGCTCGAGAAGCAGGAACGAGAAGATACTGACGGCCAAGGCAACCTTGAGTTGCCTTTTGCCTTCGAATATATCCAAAAGACGCAACTTGCCTGTCATGGCTCCCAATTCGCAAACAGAGTCCATATCCCGGGAATCATTGCTTCCCCGAAGCTAACATCCGGGGCACGGAGTGTCAAATGAAAAGGGGGGCGGGGAAAAGGCGGAAGCCACTCCGGACCGTGGAGGGGCGGGCATCAACCCCAAACGGAAAGGGCAGCCCCCGCCGGGGAAGCCGCCCTTTTTCTTGTTCAGCCGGTATGAAGCGTGTGCGCCGGGCGGCCCGGCCGCCCAGCTTGCCGGGGTGTGTCGGGAGTCCTTTCCCGGTGCGGCACCCGGGGTGCCGCCCCTTCTCCCGCGGACCTCAAGGGGAGACGGGGTTCAGTTCCCTCTCCCGGGGAAAGAGGGGCATGTAGCGATACGAGAGGGATATGACCAGGGCGCAGTACGCGATCATGGCGATGCCCGGCGCCCACTCATACATGGTCGGCACATAGACCTCCCAGTGATCGAACGGCATGACCGGAACGGCGATTGCCTGAACCGTCATGACGAAACGATTGATGGTGACCCCGATGCAGTCGAGAATGAAGGCGCCGAAGAGCAACAGGTTGTTCTTCCTGGCCTGGGGGATGAGCAGAATGATGGCCGGGAGGACCCCGCAGACGAGGATCTCGGTCCAGAGAAGCCACATGCCGTACGGTTCGCGGTAAAAGTCGGTGAGCTGGAGCCCGAAGCCGGGAGCCAGCACCATGGCCCAGTAGAGAGTGTCGGCAATCTTCAGGATGATGTAGAGGGCCAGAAATCCGCCCACAATTTTGGCCAGCAACTCGTAGACACTCCGGTCCACCAGTTGCCTGCCGCTCACCTTCTCGATGGTCCGGCACACCAGGCCCGTCAGTGCGGGCCCCGAGGCGATGGCCGACAGGACAAACAGGAAGAAGGTCCAGGGCCAGATGAAAAACCCCGTCCGGTAAGCGAAGGGACGGCCGAAAAGAACCCCGGCGACTCCACCCAGGGACCCTTGATGGAAGAAGCTCAGAAACGTACCCGTCAAGGCGAACACCGCCATGATCTCATGGAGAGAGTGGCCGAAGACATGGAAGGGGCGGACGGCGGCGAGCTTTCGATTCTCGAGGATGATGGGGATGTATTCGATGGTCAGCACGATGGCGTAACAGCTGATGCAGAAGATCACCTCCGTCAGCATGGAATGAACATTCGCGTGCCAGTAACCGAACCAACCCCGTATGGGCTGCCCGATTTCAAGGAGCAGGACCGCCAGGGCGCCCGTGTAACAAACGAACCCGATCACCACCGCCAGATTGATGATCTTGTGGAGTTCCTTGAGGGCGGGAAAGAAACGGGACATGCCGTAGTAGAGGAACCCCGAAAAGAACGCTCCGGCACCGAGGGCGATGATGGCCAGATCGATGGTGATGTAAAAGCCGAAACCGAAATAATCATTGAGACCGGTCACGTTCAGGGCCTTGAGGAGAACGACCCCTCCGGCATACACCCCCCACCCGATGATGCCGAAAAGCACCAGCAACCAGAGCGCAAAAACGGGAAGTGGACACCGCTTCACTCCTTCGGGAATCAACGCTTTATCCATTCTGTACCCCTCGTTCATGACTGATTGATTGGTGAGTTCCCAAGATGAGGGACAACGCCCCGCCGGTTCTCAGGCAAGGGGCCCCGGGACTCGGGGATCTACAGGCTGTTGTCCGCCAGCCTGTGGACCCACTGATGCTTGCTCAGATAGATGACCTTCGGTTCCGTATGGAGCTTGGCCAGGATTCGAAATGCCCGTGGGTCCTTAGCCAGTTTGGCCACTTCGCTCTCCGGGTCCTGAAGGTTTCCAAAGGCGATGGCCTTGGTGGGGCACGCCTCCGCACAGGCAGGAGTGTAGGTGACCGTCTTGAGATCGGCACCATCCAGGATGGCTTTGGATCGAGCCTTGTTCAAGCGATGATTGCAAAAGGTGCACTTTTCCACCACCCCGCGCATGCGGGTGCTCACTTCCGGGCTGAGCATCGCCTCCATGGACTTGGGCCAGGTGGGGTCCCACCAGTTGAACTTACGAGCGTGATAGGGGCACGCCACCATGCAGTACCGGCAGCCGATGCACCGGGGATAGACGTGGGATACCACCCCGGTGAGTTCGTCCCGGGTCGTGGCGTTCACCGGGCAGACGAATGTGCACGGGGAATGATGGGGCGCATCACAGTGCATGCAGGGACGAGGCAGGTAGGTCACCTGATGCTCGGGATAGTCCTTGCCGTTCTGGAGCGAGTACACCTCCATCCACGTGATCGATCGCACCTTGTTGGACTCATCCGCCCGAAAAGAAATGTTGTTCTCCGCTTGACAGGCGACACTGCAGGCCATGCAACCGGTGCACTTGTCAAGGTCGATCACCATTCCATAGCGAGCACCGCTTTGTGTATGTCCATGTTCACTCACAGGTTACCCCCTTTGGTGATGCAATTGCGCGCGATTGGCCCAAACGGTTCCCAGATTGGTCACCGGATCCAGCTGGACCTCGACGACCTGGTTGGAATTCACTCCCTTGTCCCGGATATACTCATCGTAGGCCTCATGGCCGAGCCCTCGGGCGATGTAGACCACCCCCGCCCTGGCTGCGGCGGACAAGTGGACTCGAACCGATGCCTTCCCCTTGGGTGTTTCAAGGACCGCGCGATCCCCCTGTTTGAAGCCCAGGGATCGGGCGGTCTGGGGGTGAATCTGGACAAACATGTCGTTGCCCAGCAGCTGAGTATCAAACAGAGTCTTGTTCAGAAAGGGAGGATTGGGCAGGAACCCGCCGGCCAGATTCGAGGCCGGGTGGGCCACCAGGTACAGAGGGAAGTCCTTTTCACTTCCCCGGGGCGGCTCCAGGGCCAAATGGGGCAGGTACTTCCTGTCTTCCCCCACAAAGCCCTTCTTCAGGAGGGATTGACATGCCAGTTCGTAGTCTCCGGAATCCGTCTCGATCTCCTGCATGGAATTGACAGGGGCGTTCACCCAGCACAGGCCGCCCACGAGCTTCTTCCAGAGGTCGGTTCCGTCCTTGAAATTGGGGGTGAGGGGTTGGCCTTCCTCGAGCTTCCACGGGACGACCTCCTTGCCGTCGATCACCACGCCCTTCCCCGAAGCCGCCAATCCCTTGACCCGCCCTTGCAGGAAATCCTCGTAGCTCTTCCACGGCAGGGCTGCTTCCATGCCCCCCGCCAGGTCCTTGGCCAGCTCGATGACCACGTCCCCCGTGTGCCTGGTATCCAGTCGGGGTTTGAGGACCGGGGCCGCCACGGCGTAATAGGCATAGGGAGCTCCGACCATTCCGATGACGTCGTCGTATCGTTCAAAGGCGCTGTGATTGGGAAGAATCAGGTCCGCCTGGACCGAAGTCTCGTCCAGATAGGAAGAGAAAGAAACCAGGAAGCCGATCTTCTCGAGAGCGGCATAAAAAAGACCGTTCTCCTGAAGTTCATAGGCGGGATTGGCCTCGTGAACCATCAAGGTGTCGATGGGATAGGGACCGCCGGTTGCCGCCGCGTCGAGGAAGGCATGGAGGCCGTTTCCCGGCAGCGGGACCTTGGGGGATTTGGCCAGGTCCAGGCGAAGGGGAGGGGGTCCCGGGGCGCCGGACGAGATTTCGGGCAACGGTTCAAAGGGTACCCTGGGGACAAAGCTCACCAAGCCGCCGGTTCTCAGGTTTCCCTTGAGAACGTTCAGGGCCAGAAAAACCAGGTCGCTGTAAATGTTTTCGGCGCAATCCCCGGCACCGGAGCCCCAGACGGCGACGGCGTTCTTCTGCCCGGCAAACTCCCGGGCCAGCTCCCGGATCTTGCCCGCGTCCAGCCCCACCTGCTCGGCCACTTGCTCCGGTGCATAGGCGGAAAGCAGCAGG
>JARKQW010000017.1 GCA_029974695.1 Syntrophobacteraceae bacterium
GGTTTCCGAAGCGGCGTTCGAAAGCTTTTTTCAGAATGGGATAAGCGACGTATTCGGTGGTTCCGGGCGGAACGGTGGTTTCGATGAGGACCAGGCAGTCGGGCTGGATTCGTTCCCCGAGGATTCGAAGGCTTTCCTCGAGGGCCGCAATGTCGGCCTTGCCCTGACGCACGTTCCCGAGGGTTTCCTTGAGATAGTCGCACTGGACGTCCACGACCACCACGTCCGCAAGGGACAGGGCATCGTAAGTGAAAGTGGCGGTCAGGGTCTTCTTCTCGAGGACGCAGCGCCGGATGAGGGGCTCCACCTCCGGGTCTTCCGCCTGCACGGGGGCGATTCCCCGGTTGAGGTACGGGATCTTCCAGTAGGAACGAACGGACGGCCGCTGCATGCCGATGACGAACTTGTTGGGACGGCCCGTGGACCGGTCGACGGAATCGGCCACCACCCCCGCCATGACGGCCCCCACAAAACCGACTCCCATGACCACCACGATCTCGCGGCCGAGAAGCCGCTGTTCCGCAACGAGCTTCTGGAGCCGCTTGAACTCCGCCTCGAACTCATCGGGCCCCGGCATGGGAAATGCTTCCCCGGCAGGGCAGACGGAAATCGAAGGTCCGGGGGAAGGGGAACAGGTGGAAGGTTGAGATGAATGGATTGGATTCATGGGAAGTCCCGGTTTGGTTAGTTGGTTAGTTGGTTAGTTGGTTGGTTCAATTGGTTTGCCGGTTGGTTTGGTGGAGGTAGGTCATGAGATTGTTCACCTTCTTCCGGACAAGATCCGTCTGCCGGCGGAGGGTATTCATTTCCGCGTCTTCGATATATTGCAGGTCTGAAGCCGCATGAAGGCGGCTGAGGGTTTCCGCCAGGGAAGATCGCGAATAGTCGAGAAACTTGATGAATTCTCGGTTGCCCCTGCGATGAAATCCCTCTACGATGTTTGCCATGGCGGAAACAGCACTGCGTTTGACCTGACTCGCCAGATCATAATCCTTTCGAAACCTGTCCTTCGACACAAGCCCGTCTACCATGCCGACGAAATTCCGAGCTTCACGCCGGCATTCCAAATCTTCAAACCGTTTGGTTGAACCCACAATCACCAATTCAGAATTGTCTCCAGACCCCGGGCCTATATCACACACCTGCCGGCTGCCCCCTCGCCCCCCAACTCCCCAACCAACCAACCAACTAACCAACCATCCTCACCAACCTCGTCGTACTATGCCCGTCGAGGAGCGGGACCAGACGGACTCGGCCGCCGTAGGATTCCACCAGGTCGCGGCCGACCACGGTGTCGAGGGTGTAGTCGGAGCCCTTGACCAGGATGTCCGGCCGCAGGGCCGAGATGAGCTCCAAGGGAGTGTCTTCCCCGAAGACCACGATGAGGTCCACGGCTTCCAGGGCTCCCAGGACGGCGGCCCGGTCGTGTTCCGAAAGGATGGGACGGGCGGGGCCTTTGAGCCTCCGGACGGATTCGTCGGAGTTCAGTCCGATGATCAGCCGATCCCCCAGGGATCGCGCCTGCTTGAGGAGATGAATGTGCCCCGGGTGGAGTAGGTCGAAACAGCCGTTGGTAAAGACGATCACGGCCCCGGTGGACCGCCACTGGAGAATCCTCGCCCGGGCGTCCTCAAGAGAGGCAAGCTTGCGGGGGTACGGGGAAACGGAGCCGGTCTCCTCGGCCTGGACGGCCGCCTCGAGCTCGGGGAGCAATATGGGCTGGGTACCCAGTTTTCCCACCACGATCCCGGCTGCCAGGTTGGCCCGCCGGGCCGACTGCTCGAAGGAATCTCCCCGGGCGATGCCGTAAGCGAGGGTGGCGATGACCGTGTCTCCGGCACCCGATACGTCGAAAACCTGTCGGGCCGCGGACCGGATGAAATGAGGTTTCGAGTCTTTTTCCAGGAGGCACATGCCTCGGGCTCCACGGGTCACCAGGACCCGGTCCAGGCCGAATTTCTCCAGGACTTTCCCGGCTGCCCCGGCCACCTGAGCGTCGTCTTCGGCGGGAAAAGGTTGAGCCACCGCCTGGAGCTCGGAAAGATTGGGAGTGATGCAGGCGGCTCCACGGTATCGTTCCCAATCGGTTCCCTTGGGGTCCACCAGCACCGGGACCCCTGACGTGCGCGCGGATTCGATGAGCTGCCGGACAACCCCCCGGGATGTGAGGATGCCTTTGCCGTAGTCTGAAAGAATTACGGCCCCGCAACCCGGCAACTGCTCCCGGACCGCATCGAGGAGCGCGTCCTCCAGGGAAGGGGAAACCGGGATGGAATCTTCTTCGTCCAGGCGCATGAGTTGCTGGCCCTGGGCCATGACCCGGGTCTTGGTGGTGGTCTTTCTGGACGGGTCGACCGACAGGCTACCCCGGATGCCGTTGGCCTCGATGAGCGCCCTCAGGCGGACTCCCGCCGAATCATCCCCGCAAACCCCCAGCAAGAAGGCGTCCGCTTTGAGCCCCGCCAGGTTTGCCGCCACGTTCCCGGCCCCGCCCAGTCCGTGGGTTCGGGTACAAACCCGGACCACCGGGACCGGGGCCTCGGGGGATACGCGACGCACCTCCCCCCACACGTACTGGTCGAGCATCACGTCGCCGAGAATGAGGATGGAAGGCGGCATGGTCCTTTGCTTTTATATAGCTCCGCCAACTCGATTACAGGCGACGTATTCTGCCCGTCGAGAAGGTGCGGTCGCGGGGGCCCGTGGATCCGGGAAAGCAGTTCGGGGCTATTCCGGTTTGGCGGCTTCATTGCCGGCGTCGTCACCGCCGGATCAAGGACAAGAGTATCCTTCGCACTTCACCCCGGCTCGGGCCTCTTCCAAGGAAATCGTTCCTCGCCGGCCTTGGATGTGTGCTATGAGCTCGGTCGTGCCGCCTCCTTATGCCCCTCTTCTCTTAATTAATGAAAACTAGCTCCCTTAACCCCCCCCGTGCTTTCGGAAACTCCGGACATGTTTCGTATTGACCGACTTGTAGCACAAGACCCCATGTCTGTCAACTCTCTGTTAAAGCCGGATGGCTTGTTCATTCTATCCGCTTGAAGTCACAAGGGTTTGACACGGAGCGAGTTTTTCGGTAGGTAGAGTTGCCTCGGCAATCCGGCTGCAGATCACGGGAAAGGGGAAGGGGATGGAAGAGAAGATTTCGGAGTTGTTGCGGAAATGGAAAGGACTGTTGGAGGGGGCGTGGAAAGAGATGCCCAGGCATTTTCGCAATGATCACACGGTCCGAAGGACCCTGCAGTGCTTCTGGTTCGGGAGACTCAAGGACATGGGGTTCCGCGTGGTGGCGGACTACCTGCCTCCCCGGATCTCCGACCGCCCCATCGATCTCATCGCCCTGAACGAGGAGGACGAGATCGTATACGCCGTGTGCTTCGACACCGTGGTGACCCTTGCCGCCGTGAAAAGCCTCAGCAGCTTCGAGTCCCAAAACCGGATCATCTTCACCATTGGGGCCCTGGAGAAGAAGGTGCAGGAGAGCCGCTTTTTCCTCAAAGGCGATATCCAACACTGCCACCTGGCCTCCCCGGGAACCAGGTCCTGACCTTCCGTTGAGTCAACCATCCCCGGTCCAAGGAGGAGCTGCCTGCCGACAGCGGCTAAATCTTTGTTGGGTCTCGATCTGCCTTGACATGGGTCTGCTATTGTGCAAAAATGCGCATATTTCTTCATACCGGGCTTAAGGGGATTGCAGAAGGAAAAACAAACAGCTCGGCATAAACCGATGCCGTCGAAAGGAGGTGAAGGGGGACTGGTGTGTCATTGTTCTTAGGTTTCAAGCTTTTCTGTCTTATTCGTTTCCATGTTTCCTGCTCTCTCGGTAGTGACATTTTGTTGTGGGCTTTGGTTTTCCCTGGTGTTGTCACCGCCGTGCTGATGTTCCTCTTCTAGTGGTGTCCAGATCGTCTTTTCCAAAAGTAACCTATCGGATTGTCACGGCGCACTTATCGCACACCATTCTTTATTGATCTTTGAAAGGAGGGCTCAAACTATGACAGCAGAAGCAAAAGCAACGATGCCAAGATGGATCCCTTTGTTGCTGGGCTTACTGGGTAGCACCACGTGCGGCATGCTTTTATACGCGTGGAGTGTCTTCATCAAACCGTTGAACGCGGAGTTCGGGTGGACACGCGCCGAGATCGCCATGGCGTTTGCGATCTGTTGTCTGGTGTTCGGGTTGGTTACGTTCCCTGCAGGACGTTGGAGTGACAAGATCGGTCCTCGAAAAGTGGTGATGTCGGGTGGTGTCCTTTTGGCTATTGGATTCATTTTATCGGGCTTTATCCAATCAAAGGTCCAGTTGTATATCACCTACGGGATCATTGCAGGCTTGGGCGGCGGTATGATCTACCTGCCCCCCATTGCAACGGCTCCCAAGTGGTGGCCGGATCGACGGGCCCTGGCTACCGGCTTCGCGGTGGTAGGCCTGGGTCTCGGCTCCTTTCTCATGGGGCCGTTGGCTACCTATATCATTGAAAAACCCGGTTTTGGATGGCGTTACGTGTTTTACTACTGCGGCATCGCCATGGGAGTCATGGCCCTCATAGCCGGTGCGTTCCTGGAACCGCCCCCTGCGGGCTGGAAGCCGGCCGGTTGGGCGCCCCCCGCTCCCCCCGCCGGGGCCGCCGCTCCCAAGGTAACCCGTGACTGGACCCACGAGGAGGCCAAAAAAGACGCCAAGTTCTGGCTGTTGTACCTGGCCTACTTCTGCGGTTCTTTTGCGGGCTTGATGGTCATCGGACACCTGGCCGGTTTCGGTCGAGACCAGGGCCTGACGGCCATGGCGGCGGCCGGGGCCGTTAGCTCCCTGGCCTTCGCCAATGCAGCCACGAGAATCCTCTCGGGGTTGTTCGTGGACTGGATCGGCATTCGCGTTTACTTCGCCGCGACCTTCGCCCTGCAGACCCTGGCCATGATCGCCATCTTTCAGTTGGGCGGCAGCTTCTACGGGTTGGCGGCCATCGCCATCATCATTGGGTGGGACTACGGCGCCATGTTTACCCTATTCCCGGCCACGTGTCTCCAGTTCTACGGGCCGACGGCGCAGGGGAGCAACTACGGGCTCCTGTTTACGGCATGGGGTCTGGCGGGATTTGCCGGCCCCTGGGTCGGCGGCTGGCTGAAGGACGCCACGGGGACCTACTACATTCCGTTCCTGTGCTCCGCGGCCCTGTGCGCCTTGGGAACCGTCATCATCATCACGACCAAGCCGCCCGAAAAGAAACACGCGGATTAAGGAATACCCCGGCCGGGATCCTTGCCGGATTCTCCCGGTCCTTTCTCCGTCGTCTTGGCGGCGACGACCCTGAGCCGCAAACTCTTGGAACGCTGAAAGGATCGGTGTAGGGTGGATGAAAACCCACCCGTCGGGTTCGGGTGCAAGGGCCGCCGGGATGAAAAGCAAACAAACCCCCGAGACGAGGTCTCGGGGGTTTGTGTTTGTGCAGGGTTTTCCTCCGTCACATCTTGCCGTCAAAACAGCACGGGCAAACCGTGTCGGTCCCTTCCTTCTCTCTCCGCCCTCCTCCGGGGCCACGGGACAAATCACCCCGCGCCCTGAATTTCCGCCAAAGGCCTCCTCCGTGAACAGGCTCCTCCCCCCAAAGACGTCTCCCCTCCATCACCGGAGAAAGAGCTCCATCCCCCCGGCTGACAGAGGGGTTTGAGCGGGACCTTCGGTGCAGCCATCTTTCCCTCTCTTGCCGGACCCGGAAAAAACGCGTCATCCTGCGCTCTTTCAAGGCCTCGGTCCCTGAGAGAGGTGGAGAATTAGGGCCCGTACCCGTAGATGAGGTCCTGGAATCTCTCTTCCCAGTCTCCGTCGTTACACCGCAT
>JARKQW010000018.1 GCA_029974695.1 Syntrophobacteraceae bacterium
TTGCGGTGGTGTAGGGCAAAAGAGAGGATTTTAGCCGCGGAGGGCAAAAATCACCTTCTTGTGGCACTCTATGAGGCATAAAATAGAGAATGCTTCTCCGATTCAGCTCTCAATTTGTCAAAGAACGAGTTCTCAAAAAAAATCCACCCGGGAAAGAGGGGTTGAGCTCACCCCGCTAATTCAACATCCTGCTAGAACCCGTTCAGGCCGCTGTCATCCCGGTTCCTGAAGCGTCCCAAGACATCACTGACAAGGTGCGTTCGCGCTCTGTGAGTGAAATGAACCGGGGCCTGTCGAGCATTGTCGAAATCCACTCGCACCTTTTCCTGGATGTAGCTCAGCCAATCGTACCGTATGGATCTCAATGCCTCTGCTGCATTCATGGACCACCCCCCTTATCGTGTGTGGTTTGAAGAAGATGAGTGAAAACCGTTTCGAATTGGGCGGCAGGCCGGTCTTACCCGTGAGACAAAAAGCCGGGAGGACCGGGCAGTCTTCCCACCCGTCAAAACCTTCCTGGCTTCATTGGCTTGATAATCCGGAGAGGTCGGAAACCGTGGTTCCCTAATGAAGAAAGCCACGATCGTTCTTACAGGGCCGTGATTCGGCCGGTGGTCTTTTGAGCCGGCGCCTTCATCCGGCGAACTTTCTCAACACTTTCCGCCACGTCCATCAGGGGCTGTCTGCGCACCCGATGAGGCAGAGCCAGCTCCGCGGCGCCGTCCACGTCCTCGCTCCTCACTTCCGTTCGGTGATTGAATGCCGCAAGGGCTTTGGCGGTCTTCATCATGATGATGTCTCCCCTGTGGCCGTCCACGCCCACTTCCAGGCAATAGTCGGCGATGGCGTACAGCCGTTCGAGACCGATCTCCACCCGGGGGTACAGCGCCCGAGCCGCTTCGATCCGCTCGACGAGGTCCCGGGATTCGCCTTCCCAGCTCTGGACGAAACGGGCGGCGTCCTCGTCGAAGGCCACCCGCCGTTGCATGACCTGTACGCGGGCGTCCCGGTCTGTGATGCCTTCCACCCGCACGCACAGGCCGAACCGGTCGAGAAGCTGCGGGCGCAGCTCTCCTTCTTCTGGGTTCATGGTCCCCACCAGAACGAAGCGGGCGGGATGGGAGAAGGAAACCCCTTCGCGCTCGATGGTGTTCACTCCCATGGCGGCAGAGTCGAGCAGCACGTCCACCACGTGGTCGTCGAGGAGGTTCACTTCATCTATATAGAGGATCCCCCTGTGCACCGATGCCAAGAGGCCCGGCTCCACACGCTTTTCCCCCTTTTGCAGGGCGTGCTCCAAATCAAGTGTTCCCACCACACGGTCTTCGGTCGCTCCGACTGGAAGCTCCACGACGCTGATGCGCCGGCTGACGGCTTCAACCGGTTTCTGGAGCAGCCGCGCCTCCCGGCATTCTGTACGGAAGCATTCCCGACAAAGAGTCGTGTCGTCCTCGGGAGCCAGATGGAAAGGGCAATCCCTGACGACCGTGATTTCGGGCAGGATTTCCGCCAGGGCGCGCACGGCCGTGGACTTGGCGGTTCCCTTTTCTCCCCGGATCAGCACGCCCGAGAGGGTCGGATTGACCAGATTGAGAATGAGGGCCAGTTTCATCTGTTCCTGACCCACGATGGCAACGAATGGATAAATGGTACAGTCGTTCATCTACGAGAATCTCCCTTCACAAGGTCGACCAGGGTATCGGCCTGCAAGTCATTGGTTCGGAAGTAGCGGGCGCTGAGCGCCCCGGCGAGCCTGGCCGCCAGTCCGAAGCGCACCAGGCCCTGGTCTTCCGTATCCACCACGATGAACTGGACCCGTTCGTCCCGGCCCAGCTTCTGAGCAAGGAGCAAGGATTCGTCAATGGGCTTGCCGTCGCCCAGGGAGACGTTGGACCTGCCGTCGGTCATCAGCAGCACAATGGGTTTTGAGGTGGGATCGCGCACCAGGTGACCGCGCAGCACTTCGCTGCTTTTGACCAGGGCCGAGGAAAGCGGGGTGCGGCCTCCAACGGGCATTTCAGCCAGAAGCCGCGCGGCCGTCTCGATGGAAGAAGTGGGAGGCAGGTTCAACCGGGCCTCTCCCCTGCAAAAGGAGATCATGGCCACCTTGTCCCGTTTCTGGTAGGCGTCGAGGAGAAGGGACATGATGGCCCCTTTGGTGGCGGCCATTCTTCCCCTCGCCCCCATGGAGCCGCTGGCGTCCACCACGAAGAGGAGAAAGTTGCCGATCCGCCGCTCACGGATCTTCTCCCGGATGTCCTGGGGGCGCAGGACTACTGCCGGATCACTTCCCGCCTTACGCCGGATCTGGTGAGGAGAGGCGGCTCTGAGGGTAGCGTCCAGGGCCACGTCTTTCGTCCCACGAGGCTCCGTGCTGCGCACGTAACGCCCCTGCCTTCCGCTCACGCGGGTGCGCGAGCGCCGCCCCGAGCCGCGCCTGAAAGCACGGTCTCTAGGCGTCGCCAGCCGTTTGACCTTGAAGGTGGCTCCAATTTCGAAAACCCGCTCCAGGATGTCTTGCTCGGGTCCATTGGAAGGAGCGTCCGGATCTCTCGGCGGCTCGGGTGCGGAGGATTCGTCGGACTCGCTCTCGGCCT
>JARKQW010000023.1 GCA_029974695.1 Syntrophobacteraceae bacterium
GGTCTACGTGAGCCTCGTGGTCGTTATGTCCACCCTTTGCGGCTTGATCTTCGGCCACTTTTTCCCAAACGAGCCGTAGTTCGTTCCACGGTTTCGGGCTTCGCGCCCAACACCCCATTTGGAAAGGAGATAGGTATGGAAATCAAAGTCCTGGGTCCCGGCTGTCCCAAATGCCACCAGACCGAAAAGGTCGTGAAGGAAGCCGTTGCGGAGAGCGGTGTGGACGCCAAGATCGATAAGGTCACGAACATCCTTGAGATCGGCGAGTACGGTGTGTTCGGAACTCCGGCCGTGGTGGTGGACGGCGAGGTCAAATCGGTGGGAAAGATCCCCACCAAGGCCGAAGTGCTCAAATGGATCCAGAAGTAATCCATCTCGAAAGGGGAGGAACGAGCGATGACTCAGGAATGCTGCACACCGGGCGGAACCCTCATGATCCTCACGTGTTCGGGGGGCTCCAATGTCGGGCAGCTTTCCAACCAGGCCGCAGTGGAACTGACCCGGGAAGGCTTCGGGAAGATGTTCTGCCTGGCCGGGATTGGAGGGCGATTAAAAGGTTTCGTCCAGTCGGCCAAGGACGTTCCCCGCATGGTGGTCGTGGACGGGTGTTCCCTGGCGTGCGCCAAGGCCTGTCTCGACCAGGCGCAGGTACCCGTGAAGAACTACGTGGTCCTGACGGACCTGGGCATTGAAAAGAACAAGGACTTCGACCTCAAGCGGGAGGAGATCGACCGGGTGAAGCAGGCCGTCAAAGCCGCCTGCGCGACTTCGGATTGATCGTGGACCACTCCCGAGGCTGCCATGGCTATGGGGGGATGGGAATGTTTTTCCCCGAGACCTTCGGCGGCATTCCGTCGAAAGACGGAGTCGGGATTTCATGAGGTTTGCCGTACCCCGACCTTGGCCGGGGAGACGTCCGGTCAAGGTCGCAGGGGAGTGCCGGGGACCGATCAAAGAGAAGGGGTGGCCCATGTTGCTTCAAGGGTATCGCAAGGAAATCGTCCGGCCGGAATGCAGGCGGGAGGCTCAATCCCTCCACTGCATCGCCCACCTCGACCAGGACATCGGGGAGGTGTTGCCCTATCTCAACGCAGTTCTGGGCGGGTTTCAATACACCCGGGACCCCCCTTCGGTATCGTTCAAGGCCCACGGAAAGCTCATTGCCGTGCATCCTCGAATGATCTGCGTCAATGCGCTCAAGGACGAAACCGAGGGGGACAGGATCCTGGAGTGGCTCAAAGGGGAAATCAACGACGCGTGGGAGCGGCGGGCGGAGATCCGGCCCAGCTATGAAGGGGCTCCCAAGCCCAGGCTGCTCGAAATTCTCAGGCTTCTTCCCAAGACCAACTGCCGGGAATGCGGCCAGCCCACGTGCACGGTCTTTGCCGTACAGGTGGTCGAAGGAGGCAAGGGTGCCGAGAGCTGTCCTGCCATTAGCCCGGAAAACAGAGAAAGACTCGAAGCATACCTGAGTCAGTTCCGATTCGAATGATCACCAGCCCTCCAACATCGGGGAGATTTGAGTGCCATGGCCGGAGAGCACGGAAAGCTCAAGATTCTTTTTTTGTGTACGGGCAACTCCTGCCGCAGCCAAATGGCTGAAGGCTGGGCCCGGCACCTGAAAAACGACCGCATCGAAGCCTACTCGGGCGGGGTCGACCCTCACCCGGTGGACCCCCGGGCCGTTCGGGCCATGAGCGAGGCCGGGGTCGACATTTCATCCCAGGTCTCCAAGGATGTGGATACCTTCGAGTCCATCGAATTCGACTACGTGATCACCCTTTGCGAAAAGGCCAATCGGTCCTGCCCCGTCTTCCCCGCCAAGACCCGCTTGGTGCACGTTGCCTTCGACGACCCTCCAAGGCTTGCCGCGGAAGCTCATTCGGAAGAGGAAGCCATGGCCCCCTATCGGCGGGTGCGGGACGAGATCCGGGAATTTGTGGAAAAACTCCCCGAGATACTGACGGAAGAGGACCGGTAGGGAGAAGGAGCAGTGCCATGGAGGATCCGGGACCCAAGAAGCTTTCCTTTCTGGACCGTTTTCTGACCGTGTGGATTGTATCGGCAATGCTGGTGGGGGTGGGCTGGGGATACTTCTTCCCGGGCGTGCGGGGAATCATCAATCTCTTTCAGGTGGGAACAACCAACATTCCCATCGCCGTCGGCCTCATCCTGATGATGTATCCTCCCCTGGCACGGGTGAGATACGAGGAATTGCACCGGGTCTTCCGCAATCGCAAGGTCCTGGGCCTTTCCCTCGTCATGAACTGGATCGTCGGTCCCATCCTCATGTTCGTCCTGGCCGTGATCTTTCTTGCCGATTATCCCGCCTACGCCGTGGGCCTGATCCTGGTGGGCCTCGCTCGGTGCATCGCCATGGTCATCGTCTGGAATGAGCTGGCCTGCGGCAACCGAGAATACTGTGCCGGGCTGGTCGCCTTCAACGCCATCTTCCAGATGCTCCTCTACGCCGTCTATGCCTATTTTTTCATCGCAGTGCTTCCCAAGTGGCTGGGCCTGGGGTTTGCCACGGAAATCCAGGTTTCCATTCCGGACGTGGTGAAAACGGTCATGATTTACCTAGGGATTCCCTTCTTCGGCGGACTGGCTACCCGGCTCATCCTCATACCGGCCAAGGGAAAGGAGTGGTACGAAACCCAATTCATCCCCACAATCAGCCCGATCACCCTCAGTGCCCTCCTTTTTACCATCGTGGTGATGTTCTCCCTCAAGGGCGAATACATCGTCACCCTGCCCCTGGACGTGGTCCGGGTGGCCGTTCCCCTGGCCATTTATTTCGTCGTCATGTTCTTCCTGACCTTCTATCTCTCTCACAGGCTCCGGGCGGACTATCCCACCTCCGCGAGTCTCTCCTTCACCTCGGCCTCCAACGACTTTGAACTGGCCATCGCCGTGGCCATCGCGGTGTTCGGGCTCGAATCGGGCCAAGCGTTCGCCACGGTCATCGGGCCGCTTCTCGAAGTGCCCATTCTCATCAGCCTGGTGAACGTTG
>JARKQW010000033.1 GCA_029974695.1 Syntrophobacteraceae bacterium
GTTGGTGAGTCCGTACGGGGAAATACCGGACGAACCGGATTCGAGGACCAAGCGAACCAGGGTGCAATCCTTAGAGCTTTCAGCTCTAAGGATTTTTTTTTGCCAAGGGTCCTGTTGTCCAAAACAAGCTTTCTGGTCCGGGGCCGACCCCGGCTCCGAAGCAAACCGCTCGGGAGGAGGTAGTTCAATGAGGAAGGGCATGATCCTGTACGTGACGGAGGGAAAAGAGGATGTCCCTCTGCAAACGGGGGAGGAAATCCTGGAGACCGCCCGGTCTTTGGGAGTCACCGCCGTTTGCGTGGCAAGTTCCGAGGAGGATGCCGTGCACGGTTGGTACGGCCTGGTCACCAAGGGGGTGCAGCAGGTCCTGTTCATGACGGTTTCCTACAACGCCCAAGTCGACAGGTTCGAGTCCCGAGGAAATCCCGTGCGGCTATGCGGATGATCAGCCGGGATTTCGAAGGTTTTGCAGCCTGAAACCCAGACTTCAAGAGAGGAGATGAACCGATGAAAGAGAAGTTGCCAAAGAGATGGATGCAGGCTTCTGTTTGGATTCTCTGTTTGCTTCTGTCGGCCTCCACAGGCTTTGCCGCACACGGCGAAAAGGCAACGCCCAAGAAGGCGATCCTGCTTGCTGCTTTTGGGACCACTGTTCCTGAGGCTCAAAAAGCCTTCGAGAACGTCGAAGCCAGGGTCAGGCAGGTCTTTCCGGGTATCGAAGTCCGCTGGGCTTATACCTCGAGCATCGTACGCGCCAAGCTGGCCAAGCAGGGAAAGGTGCTCCTTTCTCCCGAATCGGCCCTGGCAAAGCTCATGGACGAAGGCTACACCCATGTGGCCGTACTCTCCCTGCACACCATCCCCGGCGTGGAATTCCATGAGCTGAACCAAAACGCCCGCCTTTTCGGACAGATGGCCGGAGGCTTCGAGAAGATCCTGGTCGCCCGGCCCCTGCTTTCTTCCCACGAGGACCTGGAGCGGGCGGCCAAAGCCATGGTCAAGAGCATGCCGGCAGGCAGGAAACCGGGAGACGGCGTCATACTCATGGGGCACGGCACCGAGAATCATCCTTCCGACGCCGTGTACCTTGCCCTGTACCACCTCTTGCAGGAGACGGATTCCAACGTTCACATCGCGACCGTGGACGGCTATCCGGCCTTCCGCGACATTCTACCGAAGCTCAAGGAGAAGAAGGTGAAGAAGGTCTACCTGGTGCCTTTCATGGCGGTGGCGGGAGACCATGCGCGCAACGACATGGCCGGGGACGGACCCGACAGCTGGAAGTCCCTCCTGGGCAAAGAGGGATTCACGGTCGAGCCGGTGCTCAGGGGGACGGCCGAAATCCCGGAAATTGTCGATCTCTGGGTAGACCACCTGAAAGTGGTGTTCGACCATTTCCAATAGATAGATCTTTTAAGATCAACGAGACCGCATCGATTCAGGGAAGGAAGTGCGAATCTTCCGCCGCCCCGCGACTGTGATCGGGACGAAAGCCGCACGCACGCCACTGTCAAGCCGAGAGCGCGATGGGAAGGCGCGGTGAGTAGGACGAACGTGAGCCAGGATACCCGAACGATGTTCGAACCTCTCGCACATCCCCGAGGGGGGAAGAGGAGGCCCATCTTTGAAATGCCTGCCTTCATCGCTCGTCACGGGTTGCATCAAAGGCCCCGGCTTCTTTGGAACCGCTTGTCCCGGCACTCCTCATAGGTCCCCCCGTCGTCGGCAGTCGGGTAGAAAGCCGAAGCTTTGGGCGGGCCCTCTCGCGGCGGTGCTTCTGCTCTTTGTCGCCTGTCCGCCCTTGTCCGATGCCCAGACCGACCAGGCGACGGCTTCCATGGAATCGATCGTCGTGACGGCTCAAAGGCCTGAAATGAGCCGGGAGACCGGCGATGTCAACCTTGATTCAACCCCTTCATTCTACTCCCTGATCACGAGGAAGGAGTTCGAGGGAAAGATCGAGAGTCTAGCGGAGGTCATTGAAAAGGAGACCGGTGTCCAGGTGCGGCAGGCCGGCGGGCTGGGCAGTTTCTCGACGGTTTCTCTAAGAGGGTCCGCGACTGACCAGGTTTTGGTGTTCCTGGACGGGATCCTCCTAAACGATGCCTCGGGCGGGGGGGTGGATTTGAGCACGATTTCCCTCTCCGATGTCGAGTCCATCGAGATCTACAGGGGCGCCACCCCGGTCTCTTTCGGCAAGTCCTCCATCGGCGGGGTGGTCAACATTCGCACCTTGCGCGCTCAAAAAGGCATTCACGGCAACCTGGCTGCAGGCTACGGCTCCTTCGACACGAGGAAGCTCTCAGGGTTTCTCAGTCACAAACCCGGCAGGTGGGACTACCTGGTTTCCGCCGATTACCAGGCCAGCGGCAACGATTTCAAGTTCTTGAACGACCGGGGGACCTCCTGGAATCCGAAAGATGACCGGGAGGAAAGGCGGCATAACGCACAATTCCGCGAAAACAGCTTTCTGGGCAAAATCGGCTACGATTTCACCGAAGATGCCCGTCTGGATTTCATGGACCAGTGGTTCTCCAAGGACCAGGGACTGCCCACCTGGAATAACAGCAAATTGGCAAAAACGAGCTTCGATACGGAAAGAAACATCGCGACCGTGAAGCTCACCGCAAACGATGTCGGCCCATACCACTTCAACACAAGCACTTTCCTGGATTTCATGCATAAGGTCGAGGAGTATGACGATTCAGAGGGACAGGTCGGCCTTGGTAGGCAGCGCAACCGCTATACGACGAACCGTTTCGGCGGCCATTGCCTCATCGACCGGCACACCGACCGGAATACCCTGAGCCTCATGCTGGATGCTCAAAGGGAGACCTACGCTCCCGAGGACCTCCTCAACTCGAAGAACGACCTTTACGAAAGCTCCCGAAATTCCTTCTCCATCGGCCTACAGGACTCTCTCTACCTGTTCCGGGAAAGGGTGATTTTGACCCCTGCCGTCCGCTACACGCATCTCTTCGACGAACGCAACGGTGCCGTCAATCTTTGGAGGAGCTCCGACAAGGGCTCCAATGGGGACGAAGGCTCCTGGAACCCCCAAGTGGGGTTCAAGGTTCGGCCCCGGGATGACCTGACCTTAAAGACCAACATCGGGCGATATGTTCGGGAGCCTTCTTTTTTCGAGCTTTTCGGCGATCGGGGGTTCTTTATCGGCAATCCGGACCTGAAGTCCGAAAGGGGGACAAACTTCGACGTGGGTTTCGAATACTGTTGGCCGGGTAACCACCGATGGGTGCGCAATGTCGTTCTGAGTGCGGCCTACTTCCACAACGACGTGTCGGACCTGATCACCCGCGTCTACGACGCCCGGGGCATCGGCAAGTCGGTGAACATCTCCGGCTCGCTCATCAGGGGCGTGGAAACCTCCCTCAAGATCGAGCTGTTGAGTCACTTTCGCCTCATCGGCAATTACACCCGGCAAGACCCCATCCAAGAAAGTGAAATCGAGGCCTTTGACGGCAAAGTCCTGCCGGGGCGATTTCAGGAATCGTACTTCGGAAGGTTCGAAGCCTTCTACGGGCCGGTCAAAGTGTATGCCGAACACAAGACCGAAAAAGGCCTCTTCTATGACACCGCCAATCTCCTGGGCGCTCCCAATAAGAAGGAACTCAACGTAGGCGCGTCCCTTGTGCTTCGGTCGTTCACGTTCACTCTCGAGGCAAGGAACGTCGGGAACGAGCAGTACGAGGATTTCAACGGCTATCCCATGCCGGGAAGATCAGCCTACCTGACGGTGCAGTACAAGTTTTAGTTCGAACCGCCGACGGCTCGCCGGGATATGAACGAGCATCGGCGGTCGGTCCCGCTTTGCGCCACGTGGCGCGAGTGTGAAGGGGGCGGCGGATCCATGCGGATCACGATCAGTGCCGGGAAATGGCCTGCCCCGTGGTGAGTGTCCTGTCAAGCGCTTGTAGAAGAAAGGAGGACGGGAATGAGGAGATGGAGAGAGGTGTACGCGGTGTTTCTGGGATTGGGCATCCTGTTGGCGACCGGGCTTCCTGTCGGTGCGGTCGATGAGGCGGTCATCGCCACGGTTGCGGCGGACTATTCGAGCGGGGCCCATTCCGTAGCTTCGGTCGACCCCGTGGGAGGGCCGCGCACCATTCGAAACAAGCTGGCTCCGACGATTTCGGACATTACCCTGGCGTCTCATGGAAGGTATTTCTACCGCATTGAACGGTACAATGCCGACAACATCACCAAATTCAACATTAAGAATCCCGGAGCTCCCATTTGGCAATTCTCCACCACGGACCCGGGGGATGTGGAATCAAGCAACCCCCAGGACATGGTTTTTGCCTCGGGGACAAAGGCTTACGTTCTGCGCTACGGTTCGACCAAAGCCTGGGTGGTCAATCCCAGTGCAAAAGAGGAATCCCAGTTCAAGGTGGGGCGGCTCAATCTGGGCGCCTATGCGGATTCAGACGGCCTTCCGGAGATGACGGGCGGTGTCGTCGCAAATGGGAAACTCTTCATTGTGATGCAGCGTCTGGACCGGGACCATGACTATGTCCCTTCCAATATCCCTTACGTCGCTGTTTTCGATATCAAGACCGACAAAGAAGTCAATACGGGAAAGGGTTCGAACGGACTCAAGGGGATTCCCCTTCCCATCAGGAACCCCATGTCCATCCAGTATCTGAAGCAAAACAACACCGTTTATGTGCAGGGAATCGGCGCCTGGCCGGGATCGAGTGATCCAAAGTACGAATACACGGGAGGAATCGTCTCGATCAATCCCGAAACCTATGAAACCAAAATGGTGCTGGATGATGGAAACAAATCGAAACATCCGTACGGCGCCATCTCGGGAATGGCCATAGTCTCCAAGGACAAAGGGTATTTTGTCGGATACATGGGATGGGGGGACAACGTACTCTTTGCCTTCAACCCGACCACGGGAAAGGTCCTGGGGGAAGTTGGGCAGGGCTTGAGCCACGTGAACATCACCGGCTTCGAATCTTCGGGAATGAAGGTGGATAAGAACAAAATGCTCTGGGTATGCGATGCGACCAACGCAAGAGTGGTGATCTTGAATACGGCCACGGACAAGGTGGACGAAAGGCTCAAAACCCGCCTCAATCCGACCAAGGTGGTATTTGTGAGGCATTGACGCCTCGAGAGGATCCGACATGAAAGACGGGAAATGACGCAAACGATCGAGAGCCATGAAGGCTTCCTCGCCTGGCAGCCCCTGACCCGAATTCTCGGAGACACAAGGCGCTCCATGGGCCGATTGAGTCATCTTCAGGGGTCGAATCTTCCCGGCGGATTGACTCGGGAGGGCATCACGCACGCCTCGGGTACCGGAACGGCGAAGACCTTGGTGTACTTCTCGGGAAGGCGCGTGACGTTCGGGAAGAAACGGCGCTGATTCCGGACATGGACCGGGGAAAACCCCACCGCTTGCGGAGATTCGATTCCCAAGACCTTGGTGCGGGTCTTGAATGATGGGAATCGCGGATTCCCATGACGGTGCTTCTTTTTGACCGTGCTCCCTTCGAGTTGCGATGCGCTTCCGTTCAGGGCCCGCAACTCGAAGCCCGACACGATGAAAGGGTCACGTAATTGCCACATCGTGCCTTGGTCGGCACTCGGAGGGATCGCTGCAGCGCGGGTTGGTTTCGGAGTGGCACCAAGAAGGAAGGAAATGGTAGATGCACGCTGGAAAGAAATCACGGCTCAAGGTTGCCTATGCTGCCCTGATTTTGTCACTGTCATTCTTGGGAACGGGCGGGACCTGTGCCGCTTACCCCGTACATTTCACCGATTCCAGCGGTTCGCCAATCGTTGTGTCGGAGCGACCGGGAAGGGTCGTCTCCCTGGTTCCGGAAATTACCGGGATCCTCTTCACGCTGGGAGCGGGAGAGGCCGTAAAGGGCCTGACCCGGCATGACACACTCCCTCCCGAGACCGATGGAGGGAAGGTCGTCGGCGGTTTTCCGTCTCCCTCCGTCGAGAAGATCGAGGCACTTCAGCCCGACGTGGTCTTCCTCTCGTCCGTGCACCGCGAGGTGCGCCATCGCCTTGCAGGGGGTCCTTGCCGGTTGATCGAGCTGCGGTGTGGTTCCATTGAGGACATCGTTCAAACCGTCGAGACACTGGGAGACATCTTCGATAAGCGGGAAAAGGCCCGTGAGGTGATCCGCACGATCAGGGACAAGCTGCAGCTCGTGTCACGGAAGCTGGAAAGAATACCGCCGGGGCAGCGTAAGAGGGTCCTCCGGATCATGGGCCGGGACCGGCTGATGACTCCCGGCAACGATTCCTTTCAGAACGACATCATACGAGCCGCCGGAGGAATCCCGCCGGAGCTCGGCAAGCAGGGTGAAGCCGTCGAGATCTCACTGGAGGAATGGAGGCGTTTTGACCCGCAAGTGATTTACGGATGCGGGGGCGACCGGGAGACAGCGGAGAGGCTCCTCACCCGACCCGGTTGGAAGGACGTGGAGGCCGTCCGTGAAGGAAGGATCTACACCTTCCCCTGCGGGCTCACCTGTCGGCCGTCCCTGCACAGTGCCGATTTCGTTGCGTGGCTGGCTTCGGCCGTCTATGACGAACCATTCAGCATCAGTGCCAACCAGGTATTGGAGGAAAAGCGCACCGGCTCAAAGCCCGTCGAGCTTCCCCTGGACTTCGTGAAATCCGCTCAGGTAGTGGATTCCACCCTCTACGACTTTCCCAATAAGACCCTCGTCGTTGAATTCAAGGAGCCCATGCGGGTCCTGTCGACCCTTGAGGGGGAGCGCAGCGGTATCACGTGCGTCGGCAACCACGGCTCACCGCCTCCGTGCTGGAGCATCCAGCACAGGCTTGGCCTCGAGGCCGGGAGGAACCGCATCTGCAAAGCCGTCGGGATATCCCCCCGGCGCAGCAGTCTCCTCATGACGGGTGCCGACATGGACAACCTCGTGGTCCGCAAGGCCCGGTTCAAAGACCTGGCCGTCTATGCCCTGGTAACGGCCGGAGTCCGGGGCAACGCCCTTCGCATGTCCTGCGATGAAGGTCTTTATTATGAGCCGGGCACCATCAACATCATCCTCATGGCCAACAGGAGGCTCACATCACGGGCCAGGGCCAGGGCCGTCATCAGCGCCACGGAGGCCAAAACCGCAGCCCTGCAGGACATGGACATCCGCAGCGGCGGGAACCCGCTCAGGTGGCAGGCAACCGGTACGGGCACCGACGAAATGATTGTGGTGGAAGGGACGGGTGCACGCCTGGATAACGCGGGAGGCCATTGCAAGCTGGGGGAGCTCTTCGCCCGAGCGGTCTACGAAGGGGTCAAGGATGCGGTCTTTCGTCAGAACGGGATCACTACGCCGCGCAATGTGCTTCGACGATTGCAGGAAAGGAACCTCAGCCCCTCCGACCTCGTGCGCCAATGCCCGTGTCTCGAGAGCATGAGTGAGTCAAAGGGGAGCCTTACCGTGGGAATGGTCGAGGAGATTTTGCTTGAGCCGCGTTACGCCGCTTTCATGGAATCGGCCCTCGCGCTGAGCGATGCCCGGGAAAGGGGGCAAATCGGGGAGCTGGACCTCTTCGAGATGTGGGCGCGATCCGTTGCGGAAGAAATTGCCGGAGGGCCCCTTCCGGAATGGAAAGAGCTCGTAACGAAGGAGGACATCCCCGTGATCGTCAGGGTGTCTTTCAACGCCGTGCTGAACGGCCTTTCCCAAAGGGTGAAGGAGGTGAAGCATTGATTCCGACTACGTTGACGGCAATGGCCCACGTGACCGCGGAACCGGCAGGTGCCCTTTCCGGTTCGGGCGGATTCGGCCTGGTCGACATGGTGCTCCACGCGGGGCCCATGGTCCGGACCGTCATGGCGGGCCTGCTCTGTTTGTCTCTGATCAGCTGGGGCATCATCATGGCCAAGAGCAGCCGGCTTCGAAAGGTAAACCGCGAATCGGAGAACTTTGCGGACCTTTTCATGAAGATCAAGAGCATCGACCTGCTCTACGAGGAGTGTGAGCGGTTCAAAGACGGCCACCTCGCCCATATCTTCCGGGTCGGCTGCGCGGAACTGCACCGCGTGAGCGCATTGCTTGCGGGCAGAGGCATCGAGGACCCCGGAAAGCATGCAGACCTGCTTCTCGAGAATGTGGATCGGGCCATTCAGGGCGGCATCATCTCGAAACGGAAGCGGTTGCAGCGCCTGCTGCCTTTTCTGGCTACCACGGGCAGCACGGCCCCCTTCATCGGTCTTTTCGGCACCGTGTGGGGCATCATGACCAGCTTCCGGGACATCGGCATGAAGGGCTCGGCCAACCTGGCGGTGGTGGCCCCGGGCATCTCCGAAGCCCTGGTGGCCACGGCCATGGGGCTTGCGGCTGCCATTCCGGCAGTGGTGGCCTATAACCACTTCTCGAACAGGATCCAGGTGATGGAAGAGGACATGCTCCAGTTCACCTCCGATTTCGTCAACATGCTCAAGACCGACTTGCTGTTTCGCCCCGGCCGGGGGGAGGAGGCGTCCGAACCCGTGGAGATCGCCGGGGAGCGACGAGGCATCTGCGGCCGCATGGAAGTGGACCCCGCGCAGATACGATGAGGAGTGCTTCCGATGGCTATGCGGACGGACGGGGCCCGCTCCCGCGGGCGAATGCTCTCTGAAATCAATGTGACTCCCTTTGTGGACGTCATGCTCGTTTTGCTCATCATCTTCATGGTCGCGGCACCCATGATGATCCAGGGCATCGATGTGAATCTTCCCGTTGCTTCTTCCCGTCCCATTCCCACCGAGACGGAAAGGCTCGTGGTGAGCATCACCTCAGACGGGAAGATCCGCGTCAACCAAGACGAAATCGAGCTTGAAACGCTGGGCGCCGAGCTCTCCGCCCTCCGGAAAGGCTGCGGCGAAAAGCAGGGAGTCGTCTTGCGAGCGGACCGGAAGGTCGAGTACGGACTGGTGGCCCAGGTCATGGGAAGCATCCGGGAAGCGGGAATCGAACAGATCTCCATGGTGACGGAACCCCTGGGGGGATGGACCAAGCACCCAGCGTCACACAGGTGAGCCATCAGGCCGCTCAATCGAGCGGGTCATGAAAGCGTGAACGGAGCACACACGGAAAGGCATCGAAGGGCAACGGAATGGAGGCTCGGGATTACAGGAGGAAAGGCCTGTTCGAGGACGGCATTGGGAAAGGGATGGCTCTGTCCGTTCTTGTCCACGGGGTGGTCTTCCTGTTCACATTGGGCATTTTGCGGCTGATGCCTTCTCGAAAGATCGATCCAACGCTTTGCACGGTGGTTCTCCTCAGCCGGGAGGGCCTCGGAGGTGGGGCGATGGAAGGCGAAGAGGGCGCCATGAGACCAGGACCCCGGGAGATGAAGGGTGTGGCGGGCCCGGGAACCGCAATGAGACCCGAACCGGAAGCGACCCACGCGGTGGAATCCACCGAAGCCGTGAAGGAAACCGTGTCTTCCGTTACGCTCCCTCAAAAGGTCCAGAAGCCTTTGGAGAAGCCCAAACCAAGGCCGAGGGCCGTGTCCGGGCTCCCAAAGAAACCGCAGACCGTTCCCCATGCGGCCCATGCCGGGCCCACTGCTCCGAGAACGAACAGTGAGGGTCCGGGCGCCCCCGACGGCACTCCTTCCACCCATGGGGGACGTCACGGAACGGGAGATGCCGAGGGCACAGGACCGGGCCACTCCGGAGAAGGAACAGGCTCGGGCACCATGGCCGGCACCGGTGGCGACCGGGGACCGTACACGGTATCCTTCGGTTCCCAAGACGGTCCCCGGTTCCTCAACAAGGTCCTGCCGAAGTACCCCCGGCTCGCCAGAGAACTCGGAAAGGAAGCGCTTGTGCTGCTCCTGGTCACCATAGACGAGCACGGACGTCTCGTCGATGTTCGAGTGTCCAAACGTGCCGGGTCGGGATTCGACGAGGAAGCCCTGCGGGCCGTCCAATGCTCGACCTTCACCCCGGCGAGGAGGAACGGAAGACCGGTGGCCTGCAGGGCTGAGCTGCCCGTTCACTTCGTACTGAAGGGGCCCGACCGCAATTGATTTCACCCTCGGGGGCGGCACACACCCGTCGGCTTGGCCGTCCTGTGCCGTTCCCTCAGGAGCTCGCTCCCTGCTTTGGAAAGGAACCCTTTGACCCCATGATCCGATTGTCTGTTTTAGTGCTTGGCCTGATGGTTGCCGCGAGTTGTGAAGCGGGACCGGTGGAGGGTTCATCGGGGCGGAAAGTTTTGGCTCCCGCCGATCCCTGTCGCGTGGTGAGCCTGGCGCCCAGCATTACGGAGATGGTCTTTGCCCTGGGAAAAGGCGATCGCCTGAAAGGATGTACTCAGCACTGCGATTTTCCCGCAGAGGCGGGACCCTTGCCAAGGGTGGGCTCTTACAGGCATCCGGATATGGAAAGGATCGCGGCATTGAAGCCGGACCTGTGCATTGCCACCCGGGACGGCAACCCGCCCGACGTTCTGGAAAGACTTGAGGCCCTGGGAATCCCGGTCTATGTGGTGAACCCGAGAGACCTCGATGCGGTCGTAGCCACCATTACGGAAATCGGCCGTCTCTTGAATGCCGGTCCCCGAGGAGAGGAACTGGCAGGCGATCTGCGCACCAGGATCGAACGGGTGAAATCGCGTGTGGCCTGCGCCAAACGGCGCCCGAAGGTCTTCTTTCAGATCGGGGTCGTTCCCATCGTTTCCGTGGGAACCAACACCTTTATCCACGAACTCATCACCACGGCGGGAGGAAAAAACCTGGCCGAAGGCCCCACACCGTATCCCCGCTTCAGCCGGGAGCAGGTCCTGGCGCTCCAACCCGAGGTGATCATCATCACCTCCATGACGAGAGGCCAGGCTTTCGAACAGGTCAGAGACGAGTGGAACCGGTGGGACAGTCTGCCGGCGGTCCAAAATCAGCGCATCTTCATCGTGGAATCGAACCTGTTGGACCGTCCCACCCCGAGGCTCATCGAAGGCCTCGAGCTCCTGGCCCGGCTCATTCACCCGGAACTGTTCCAATGAATACGACGCCCCTGCCGATCTCCTTTCTCAAACGGATGTTGGCTGTTTGCCTGTTGCTTGCGCTGCTTCTCATGATCAGCGCCTTTCTCGGGCTTTCCATCGGATCTGCGGGACAGAATATGAAGCAGGTGCTTGCCGTGCTCTTCGGCCATGGAGAACGGGACCCCACCACGGCGAACATCCTTTGGCGCATTCGCCTGCCGCGGGTCTTCCTGGCCGCCCTGGTGGGGTCCACCCTCTCCTTGGGGGGGCTTGTCTTCCAGGCCCTTTTGCGCAACTCACTGGCCGAACCTTACATCCTGGGCATCTCGGGCGGATCTGCCGTGGGGGCCATTACGGGCATCCTCCTGGGATTGTCGCGGTTTCCGGGTGTCGCCTCCCTCGCCTTCGCAGGCAGCATGCTGACCCTCTTCCCGGTGCTCGCCGTCGGCTCGGGCAGGGCGGCCATGAGGAAGGATGCACTGGTACTGGCCGGAGTCATGGTCAATGCCTTCTGCTCTTCAGCCATCATGTTTCTCCTCTCACTGACCCAGGACTCCCGGCTCCACAACATCCTCTTCTGGTTGATGGGCGATCTCTCCCTGTCCGACCCAAACCAGGTCCTCGTGCTTGCTCTGACGCTCTTTCCTTGCTTCGCTCTGCTCTTCCTGCTTGCCCGCCCCATGAATCTTCTCCTCATGGGCGAGGACACGGCCGCGAACTTGGGAGTGAACGTGCGCCTCATATCCATTGTGCTCCTGGTCGTCACTTCTTTCATGGTGAGCGCTACGGTATGCCATTCGGGGCTTCTGGGCTTTGTGGGGTTGGTCATGCCCCATCTGCTGAGGCTTTCTTTCGGGCCGGACCACCGGCTGCTGGTCCCTGCTTGTATTCTGGGCGGCGGGGCCTACCTGGTTCTCTGCGACCTGCTCTCGAGATCGCTTCCCGCCCAGGGAGAAATGCCGGTGGGGGTGATCACGGCCATGATCGGAGCGCCTCTTTTCATCTTTCTGCTGCAGAGGTCCAAGCCATGAAACCGGCCCTGGTTGTGCAAGACCTGGATCATTCTTACGGACAAAGGCACATCCTGGACCGGGTCTCCTTTTCGGTCGATCAGGGGGAGTTTTTCATCGTCCTCGGGCCGAACGGATCGGGCAAAACGACGCTGATCAAGGCCGCCTCGGGAGCCGTCCGGGCGCAAAAAGGGCTTGTGGAAATCCTGGGACATCCGCTCCGAACCTACTCGGGAAGGGCCCTGGCCCGAACCATTGCGGTGGTGCCCCAGTCGGCGCCCCCGGACATTCCTTTCACGGTGGCCGAAGTGGTGCTCATGGGGCGTTCGCCTCACCTGGGCCTGCTGGGGCTGGAGAGACGCAGGGATCGAGACATTGCCCGCCAGGCCATGTCGTTCACCCACGTCGAGCACCTGGCCGAACGGCAGCTGGACGAACTCAGCGCCGGGGAACGACAGCGGGCCCTCCTTGCCCGTGCCGTCTGCCAGCAGCCCCGAATCATCGTTCTCGACGAGCCCACCGCATCCCTCGATCCGGCCCACCAGGTCCATATCATGGATCTCATGGAAGGGCTCCGGAGGGAAGAGGGGATCACCGTCGTCATGGTTTCCCACGATCTGAACCTTGCCGCC
>JARKQW010000059.1 GCA_029974695.1 Syntrophobacteraceae bacterium
ATGGTGGCGGCTACGGCCCCCAACACCGCGGTCACCATATCCGTTTTGCGCGACGGCAAGCCCAGAGAGATCAAAGTGACCATCGGCACCATGCCCGATGAGGTCGCGGAACCCCCTGCCGTCAAAAAGGAGTCCGCATGGGGCCTCACGGTTCAAAACCTGACGCCGGAACTGGCCCAGCGGTTCGGCTGGTCCGAGGGCGAGAAAGGCGTGGTGATCTCCGGGATTCAGCCGGGCAGCCCCGGTGCCGAAGCCAAATTGCGCACGGGAGACCTGATCAAGGAAGTCAACCGACACAAGATTCAGAACCTGCGGGACTACAAGCAGGCGCTCGAAAAGACCAAGAAGGGCGAAAGCCTGCTGCTGCTGGTCAAGAGGGGTGAGAATACCTTCTACGTGGCTCTGAAGCCGCCCAAGTCCTAGGAATGACGCAAACACCATGACGACGGGTTCGGGCAATCCCTATTTCGAGGTGTCGGCATCTCCCGAGGCGCTGCGCCGGGAAAAGGAAAAGGCCAAAGCCCTTCGCAAGACGCAATGGTGGCAGAGGCAACTGGCCAAGGGTACCTGCCACTATTGCGGCAAACGTGTGCCTTCCCTCGAGTTGACCATGGACCACGTGGTGCCCCTTGTCCGGGGGGGAGGATCCACCCGGGGCAACGTGGTGCCTTCATGCAAGCAATGCAACAGTCGGAAAAAATACCTGCTGCCGGTGGAATGGGACGAGTATCTGCAGGGCCTCTCCCGGGGAACGGACGACCCGTCTCACCCCGATCGGAAACCCAAGGAACCGTGATCATGGAAGAATGTAAGGAATGCGAACTGGCTGTTTACTGCTACTCGGACCCCAGTGCCTGGGTTTTTCGGACCAAACAGGAAATGGACGAGAAACAGGCGGCCATTCGCCAATGCCCTGTATCTGAAAAGGCACAAAACAACCGGACCCTATCCCCATCCGCCTCCGGCCAGGTCCGAGCCAGGTAACGGGTGCCGGAGATGCCTGCCGGCGGGAGCTTACGGTACGGCGGGGCCCTTGCATCCCACCGCTCCGAGCGGCCAGTGAAGTGGTGTCCGCGACCGAGGGGATCCCGTCCCTCCCACGGGGGCTGCCGGGGAAACGCCATGGTCGGAGCGGCAGCTTCCCCGGTCCGCAGCCCGTCTTCGTCGTCCGTTCCCGCGCACTTCGACCGAACCGCTCGGCCCGTCCACCCGCCCACAGTTCAACCGGCCGGGTCCACGAAACCCAAACCTACGTGAACAGGTTGATTTGACACGTCACGGCGTGCTTGAGAAAGTCTTCGGCCGTCTGGATTTCCACGCCTTCAATAAAATCTTCTTCCTTGAGTTTCATCATATCGATGGTCATCTTGCAGGCCACCAGCTTCACCCCCTCGAGCTGGGCCATCTCCAGGAGTTCCTCCAGGGACGGAATGCCCGCCTCGTCAATTTGCTTGCGCATCATCTTGGTGGCCACGGCGGCCATGCCCGGGATGGCGCCCATGAAACCCGGCGGGATGTACTGGGCCTTCCGGATGCCGTCCTTCAAGATGAGGCGAACGCCCATGAAGGTGTAAAAGATGCCGGCCTCCATTCCCAGGCGCCGGGCGTTGACGGCAAGAATCAGGGCCGGGTAGGCCCCGTCCAGGGTGTCCCGACTGCAGATGAAGTTACAGGATTTCGTTTCGCAGGATGTAGGGTCGGCTTTCTCCTTCCCTGCATTCTCCACGACCTTTTTCTTTTGCGCCATAGTGCATGACCTCCCCGGCAGGATCGTGAATGGATACGCGGGGAACCGGGCGACCCCCGCCTTCGGAGATGCGTTCATCCATCGCCGATTCCCGCCCCGTCGTTTCAGGTTTGTGGATAACTATATCCACCCTTTCCGCCAGGGCAAAGGGAATATGGCAAATTTATGCAGGAATCAGGGGAGAAAGACGGAGCGGGAACCGTTCCGCGGGTGCCGTCTTTGCCGACGCCGACGCCGGGACGGGAAAACCTCTTGACATCTCCTTCGGGCCGGTCTAATGAAAGCTCCTCGAAACCGTTGATGTCTCCAGCATCTCGGAACACGGTGAAATTCCGTGGCGGTCCCGCCGCTGTAATCGGGGATGAAGATTCGTGCGAGTGCCCGCTCGGCCACTCTCGAGGCCCACCTCGGGGGGAAGGTGGCGGATCTTCAGAGGATCCGAAAGCCAGAAGACCTGCTGGAACAATCCCAACGGGGTCCCCATGGTAAAAGGAACCCGGAAAGGCCTGGAAGTATATCGGCCTTCCCGGGTTTTTTTGTGGAGCCCAACCCAACCGCAAACAGGAGGAAGCATCCATGGAAAAGAAAGCCAGAGTCGTTTCGTATCGGCGTCGGTGTCGCGAGAACGGCCGGGGAACCGGTCTTTCGCACTACATTCTGTTGACCCCCCAAGCGAAGAAGAAGAACTAGGAACGCTTATGAACCCTGCACGAGAATACGAGCACCGTCCTCTATACGCCAACACGGGATACGGACCGAACTTTTC
>JARKQW010000064.1 GCA_029974695.1 Syntrophobacteraceae bacterium
TTCGGCCCGGTCCTCGAGACGAACCTTCTGGTCCTCGACATAGTAGAAACGAGCGTCCTCGAGGCGGGCTCGAACGACCCGGGCATTTCCCGCGGCCACCATGGCGTCGTCCTTGGGAACGGTATTGGCCACGGTCACGAAGTATTGCATCAATTTGCCGTCTTGATCGGTCACGGCGAAGTATCGCTGGTGCTTCTTGATGACGGTGATGAGCAGTTCCGGGGGCAGATCGAGGTACTTGGTTTCGAATTCCCCCACGATGGGATGGGGGTATTCCACCAATTGGGTGACCTCGTCCAGGAGCTCTTCGTCTTCCAGGATTCGGCCTCCCACCCGTTGCGCCGCGGCCTCGATGCCCCGGCGGACGAGCTCCTTTCGCTCGGCCGTGTCCGCGTACACGAAGTGTTTCTTGAGTTGCTCGAGGTGGGTGGCGTAATCCCTTACGGTGAGCCATTGGGGGCTCATGAAGCGATGCCCCAGGGACTGGTTGCCGCTTGGGATTTCCCCGTAGGAAAAATCCAGGACTTCCTCTCCCAGGAGCGCCACGATCCAGTGAATGGGCCGGGCAAAGGAGATGCTGAGGCTCCCCCAGCGCATGGACTTGGGAAAGGGGATGTGGGCAATGAAATCCGGGAGCATGCGCTCCAGGAGCTCCCGGGTGGGAAGCCCTTCTTCCTCTTTCACGATGCACAGGTATTCCCCTTTGGGCGTCTCCTTGATGCGTACGGCCTCGAGGGAGACTCCCTGTCCCCGGGCGAAGCCTTCGGCCGCCTTGGTGGGATTTCCCCGAGCGTCGAAGGCCACCTGTTTGGGGGGCCCCACGATCTCGGTGGAACAGGCTTCCTGGCGCAGAGCCACGTCGGGAACCCGGAGCACCAGCCTGCGCGGGGTTCCCGTAGTGGAGGGACTTCCGTGACCGATGCGGTTTTCATCCATGAAGCGAACCATCTGGGCGGAAATCGCTTCCAGCGCCGGAAGGATGTACCCTGCCGGGATTTCTTCACTTCCTATTTCCAGGTAGAATTCTTTTCCCACTGTAGCCTCCATCCTTTCCGCCTAGCCCCATTTCTTGAGGAGAGGATACCCCATCTGTTCCCGTTGGGCCACGTAGGCATGGGCCACCAGACGGGCCAGGTTGCGCACCCGGGCGATGTAATTGGTCCGTTCCGTCACACTGATCGCCCCCCGGGCGTCCAGGAGGTTGAAGACGTGGGAACACTTGAGACAGTAGTCGTAGGTGGGAAGGACCAGTCCCTTTTCGTTGAGGCGCAAGGATTCGGCCTCGAACATGTTGAACAGCTGGAACAACATCCCCACGTCGGCCTCTTCGAAGTTGTAGTGAGACCACTCCACTTCCCCCTGGTGGTGGACGTCTCCGTAGGTGACCTTCCCGCTCCAGATGAGGTCGTACACGTTGTTGACCCCCTGCAGGTACATGGCAATCCGCTCGAGGCCGTAGGTCAGCTCGACGCTCACTGGGCTCAGAGCGATTCCTCCCACCTGCTGGAAGTAGGTGAACTGAGTGATCTCCATGCCGTCCAGCCAGACTTCCCAGCCCAGGCCCGAGGCTCCCAGAGTGGGGGATTCCCAGTCGTCCTCCACAAACCGGATGTCGTGTTCCAGGGGATCGATTCCGAAGCTTTTCATGCTCTCGAGGTACAGGCCCTGGGAGTCCGGGGGAGAAGGCTTCAGAATCACCTGGTACTGGTAGTAGTGCTGGAGCCGGTTGGGATTTTCCCCGTAGCGTCCGTCGGTGGGCCGGCGGGACGGTTCCACGTAGGCGACGCGGTAGGGCTCGGGCCCGAGCACCCGAAGGAAAGTGGCCGGATTGAACGTACCCGCCCCCACCTCCAAATCGTAGGGCTGCTGGATCAGACACCCTCGATCGGACCAGAACTTGTCCAATGCAAGGATCAATTCCTGAAAAGTCATATACTCTCTCCTAACGACTGAGAATTCATGAAAAAGACACCGTCCGCCGGGTACGAGTCCGGTTCGACCGGCGGGTCGGATCAGTTGCCGGCACCGGTGTCCGCGGCGGCCCGGGAGGCGTCCTCGGCAAGCCTCTCATAAACCTGGCTGAGCTCCGCGTACACCTCCGCCTTGGGGGCCCCCATGTTCAGGGCCTGTTCCAACGCCCTTTCCCCTTCCTTCCATCTGCCTTCTTCCCTGAGAAGACGCCCCAGGAGCAACCAGATGCTTGCCCGTTCCGGGGCGATTTTTGTCGCCCGCGTCAGGACCCGGACGGCTTTGGCCCGGTTCCCGGCCGCAACCAGGAGTTCCGCCGTCTCGAGATGGGCCATGAGGTCCGAGGGACTGTAAACCATGGCGTTCTCGAAGCAATCCAGGGCCTGGGAGTTCTCCCCCCGGGCCCGGTGAATGACCCCCAGGCCGTAATGGGCATTGGAAAAGGAGCGGTCCTTCTCGATGATTTCTTGAAAAACGATTTCCGCCTCCCCCAGTCGCTCCCGCCGGACCAGGAAGAACCCGTATTGCCCGGCGGCCGTAACGTCTCCGGGGCTCACTTCCATTGCTTTCCGGTAGAGGTGTTCCGCACCCGACATGTCGCCCTCTTTCTCGCGGATGGAGGCCAGGTTCGCCCAGGCCGGGGCGTACCCGGGGTCTTGGTCCACGATGGTCCGGTAGAGGCGGGCGGCTTCATCCAATTTCCCCTCGTCCTGGTATAGGACGGCCAGGTTGAACCGGGGCCGGGGGTCCCCAGGATTTACTTCCATGGCCCGCCGGTAATCCCGGGCCGCCTCGGGAAGGCGCCCCTTGGCCTGGTGGTCTACTCCGGCACTGTAACAATCGGTCTTCCCCGCGGCACATCCGCCCAGCCCGAGGACGGCGAGAAGACCCAGGGCGCATGCGGGGGCACTCCACCCTCTCCGCTGCCGGGAACGCCCGGGGATCCAAATTCCATCCCAACCGATCATGAGCTGATCTCCTGATTTGCGTGGGGAGGAAACCCGCGGGCCGCAACAGGCTACTTCTTGCCCTGGGGCCCGATCCTCCCTTTCTCCCGGTTTTCCGCCGCCGTCGAAGGCACGGCATGGTCATAGGTGCCGTTTTCCTTCCAGACCACTTTCCACGGATGAGCTCTCAGGTCTTCCGTCAAGATCTCGAGGTGGCGCGTGGTTTCCTTGAGGTGCTTGATGAAGGAGGTGATGTCCTTTTCGTTGGAAACGAGCAGGGTCTTGGCCCCCCGGGCGAACCCTTCGGCCTCGGAAAAGCCGCGGTCGATCTGGGCCAGGGTTTTGGTCAGCTGCAGTTCCACGTTTTCGATCCGCTTCTGAAGATCCCGGTTGGTGTCCCGGAGCTCTTTGAGCAGTGCGGTGAGCTCTTTGCCCCCTTCTCCCGAGGTCTTTTTCAAGTTGGCGCCGGTCTGGTCCAGGGAATCGGCAAAGCTTCCCACCTTCCGCATGATGGGCTGCAGGTCCTTTCCCCGCTCCCGGAGATCCACCAGCAGCCCGTTGGCGTTTTGGATGGCCTCTTTGAGGGACGACTCGGTACGCACCTCGTGAACCAGGGTCCGGGTTTCTTCGACCAGGGCGGCGAGGCGCGTGGCCACCTGTTGTCCCGTCTCGAGGATTTCCGACAGGGAAGACGGCCCTTTTCCTTCGAGGGTTTCTCCGGGCTCGAGCTCGGGCGAATCCGGCGAGCCGGGAGTGATCTCCACGTACTTGGCTCCCATCATTCCCAGGCTCCGGATATCGATGCGCGAGTCCTTGCGAACGCGCGCCCGGGGATCGATCTTGGCGGTCACGGCGATGCGGTCCGTGGTCCCGGGAGCGATGCGAATGCCGGAAACCTCCCCCACCTCGAACCCAGCGTACCACACGGGGGAGCCCCGGGTGATCCCGTCCGCGTAAGGGAACAGGAGTTCGATGGTCCTCTTGCTCTCCCACAACTCACGGATATCGCTGGTAATGAAGATCCCGACACTCACCAGCACCAGCGCGGCAAGGATCAAAAGGCCCACCCTCGTTTCCGTTCGAAAGACCTCCATACGGTTTTTTTCTCCAGCCTGGGTAGGTTCACCTCATTCCATGTCCAGCAAGTCTTCCAGGTAATCCCGGCTCGATTGCCGCAAGGGGATGGGTCCTTCGGGACTCCCGGCGATGAACTGTTGCACCAGCGGGTCCGGGGAGGTCTGGATCGCCTCGGGGGGGCCTTCGGCAACCACCTTGCCCCGGTAGAGCACTACCATTTTGTCCGCAATCTTGAAAGCGCTTCGCGTGTCGTGGGTCACCACCACCGAGGTGATGTTCATCCTTCGGCTCAGGTTCTTGATGAGCTGGTCGATGACGCCGCTGACCACGGGATCCAGGCCGGAGGTGGGCTCGTCATAGAACACGATCTCGGGGTCCAGGGCCAGGGCCACCCGCTTCTGCATGCCGCCGCTGAGTTGAGCGGGCTTCAGGTGTTCGAAGTCCCTCAGGCCCACCAGTTCGAGCTTCATTTTGACCATGACCCCGATGATCTTTTCGTCCAACCGGGTGTGCTCCCGGAGGGGCAGGGCGATGTTGTCCTTGACCGAAAGCGAGTTGAGAAGGGCACCTCCCTGGAACAGCATGCCGAACCGCTTCCGGTAGGCTTCCATTTCGCTCTCGCCGAATTTGGTGATGTCCTGTCCCTTCACCCAGATTTCCCCGGAATCCGGACGGACGGCCCCGATGAGGTGGCGCAGCAGGGTGCTCTTGCCGCACCCGCTTCCGCCCATGATGGCCGTCACCTTGCCCTTTTCCACCTCCAGGCAGATCCCGTCCAGGACCACCCGCCCCCCGTAGCTCTTGACGAGGTCCCTCACCCGGATGATGCTTTCCGTTTGACCGTTTGCGTTCATAGGAACAGGAAAAACACCGTTGTGAAAAAGCAGTCGGCAATGATGATGCTGATGAGGGAAGTCACCACGGAAATCATGGTGGACCTGCCCACCCCTTCGGCACCTCCCCGGACCACAAATGCCATATAACATCCCACCATGGCAATGATCCCGGCAAATACAAAGCTCTTGAACAGCCCGGTGAGGATGTCTTTGAGAAGCAGGGCATCCAGGCTGGTCTGGATGTAGAGCGTCGAGCGGATTCCCACGGCGGTGGTGCCCACCACGTAGCCCCCGAACATTCCGACGACGTCGGCCAGGGCGGTGAGACAGGGCAGCATGACAAGCATGGCAATGAACCGGGGAACCACCAGGTAGGCCACCGGCGCAATGGCCATGACCTCGAGGGCCAGGATTTCTTCGGTCACCAGCATGGTTCCCAGTTCGGCCGTAAAGGCCGCACTCACCCGGCCCGCCAGGACGATGGCCGTAAGGAGGGGAGCCATTTCCCGGGTCAGGGCCACGCTTGCCAGGCTGGCCGCATAGGTGACGGCCCCAAATTTCTCGAGCTGATAAGCGGTCTGGAGAACCAGAATGATCCCGATAACAAAGGAAACCAGGAACACGATGGGTATGGACTTCACTCCCACCTCATCCATCTGGGCAATGATGGCCCTCACCCGGAGGGGCTTTCCCTGAAAAGGCTTGACCAACATCCATCTCAGGGTTTCCCGAAACAGGTAGGCAATGCTGGTGAGGTGCTGGAGGAAGAGGATCACCGGGCCAAACCGGCGATCCCGTTCGGGACCTTCAGCCACGGGGGAGCTCCCCTTGAAAAAGCTCGTCCATACCGGGAGCCATCTCGAAGACGTCCTTGAGATAGGCCAGCTCGAACACGGCATCCACCGACGGACTCACCCCCACCAGGGTGAACCGGATGCCGCCTCTTCGAGAGAGCTGAAGCCCCTCGACCAGCGTGGCGATGCCGGAGCTGTCGATGTAGGACACCCGCGACAGGTCCACCACCACATGGGAAGTCCCTTGTTGAAAGCACGGCAGGAGGACCTCTCTTACCCGGGGCGAGGTGCTCATGTCCACATCCCCCGCCAGGGCAACCACGGACACCCCGGGGGTTCGTTCCTTGACCTCGATTGTCATTCCTTCCCGCCCTCCTTGGGTTGCCGAAGCTTGATCATCGTGAGCAGGGTTCCTCCGTCGGGAGGAGTCTCGTACTCGACTCGATCCATGGCACTCCGGATGAAGTGTATCCCCAGACCTCCGGGGCGGACATCCGCAAGTTCTCTGGGCTTGAAATGCACCGGGTCCGTCCCCGAACCAAAATCCCGAATCCGGATCTCCAACCGCTCCTCCCCCACGAGATAGGTCAGATGAATCCGCTCCCCCAGCCGCCCGCCGTAGGCATGCCGGATGATGTTGGCACAGGCCTCGTCCACCGCCAGGACCACCCGATCGACCTCCGATTGAGGGAACCCAAGGCGTTGGGTCAGCCGGTCGGTCAAGCAGCGCACCAGGAAAAGGGAGGCCGGGTCCGACGGAACCTCGAGGAACACCGGGCCGTGGATCTCCTCCAGGGACATCAGGACTCCTCGACTCCCACGAGCACCAGGGTGATGTCGTCCGCCTGGGGGCAATCCTCGACAAACTGTCCCAGGGACTCCATGGTGCGGGCATAAACGGTCTCGACCCGGGAATCGCCCCGGCGCACAGCGGACTCGAGCCGCTCCCAACCCAGGCGATCCCCTTGGGGGTTCTTGGCCTCGATCAGGCCGTCCGTCGAGAGGAGCAGGCAGTCCCTCGGCTCGAGATGCAGTTTCCCGGGGGAATAGACCTGGCCCGGCACAATCCCCACGGGGGGCCCCCCCGGCTTTTTCAAGAGCTCAAACCGATCCCGGGCGGCATTCCAGAGAACGGGGGGCACGTGCCCGGCGTTGATGAAATCCACCTCTCCGTTCCCGGGGTCCAAAACCAGGTAGACCAGGGTGACGAACATCCCCCTTCGACTGCGCAGGCAAAAAAGGTGGTTGATCTCTTCCACCAGTCGTGCCGGTTCTTTCTGGCGAATGGCCAGCAGGCGAAAGTCCGACGTCAGCTTGGCCATGGTGAGGGCAGAGGCGATTCCCTTGCCCGAAACGTCCCCCACCAGGATCCCCAGGCGTTGCCCTTCCAGGGGGATGAAGTCGTAGAAGTCCCCCCCGACCTCGAGAGCCGACCGGTAGAGGGCATGAAACCGATATCCTTCCAGCTGGGGAACCCCCGGGGGCAGGAAGCTCCGCTGAATGCTCGTGGCAAAGGCCAGGTCGCTCTCGATCTGCTGCTTGCGCAACAGGGCCCGGTGTATTCGAGCGTTCTCGACGGCCACGGCCGCATGGGCGCACAAAAGGGAGAGGAGTTCGGCGTCTTCCGGGAGAAACGCGGTCCCGTCCACCTTGTTGATCACCTGGGAAACCCCGATCACCCGGTCCTTGATCTTCAGAGGTACACAAAGGATGGATTGGGTCCGATACCCCGTCTTCCGATCGAAATCGGGATGGAACCGCTCGTCCCGGTAGGCGTCCACAATGATGAGGGGCTCCCCCGTCTGGAACACGTGACCGGCGATTCCCTCGCCCTTCTTCAAACGCAAACCGGTCTTCAGCTTGTGCGCCACCGGCCCCTGGGCTACCTCGAAGACCAATTCCTCGGTCGATTCGTCCACCAGCAGAAGGCTGCAGGCGTCAGCCCCCAGAACCTCCCGGGAGGCGGTCATGATATGCTCCAGGACCTCCTCCAGTTCCAGGGTAGAGTTGATCAGACCGGAGACTCGAAAGCACTCCTTCAGGTTTCTCACGCGCGCTCGGCATCGCGAGAGCTCGGAAAGATCGGAATCTTCCAGGCGGTTCTTGGCCGTTTCCATGAATTCGGGCTTGATCTCCTGGCGGCTGGGTACACCCGGGACCTGAGAAAATGGCGGCCCAGGGACGAGCGCCATCGAACCCACACCCAGGATTGAAACGGAAATCGGGTCCCACGAGCAGAGAAGTCAGAGAACCATTTCTCCGGGTTTTCGTCAATATTCTTTTTGTCCGCTTTCCCTTGGGGTCTATGTCCGAATTGACACATCCTGTCGGCTGAGATACCCTTGGCTTCCGAACCCAAGGGGGTCCCCCCTCTTCACCCGGGACCGTTCCCGGAGGAGGGAGGCTCTTTTGGACCCGGCATCCAAACCCATCATAAACCTTTCACAGGAGGGGCACGATGTTACGATTTTTGCTTGTTTTGCTCACGGGCGTCTTTTTAATTCCGGTACCCTGCATGCACGCAAACGCGGCCGATCCCCCAACCCCCAAGGTCAAGGACCTGATCCTTGCCACCACCACCTCCACCGTGGATTCGGGTCTTTTGGACGTGCTGATTCCCGTCTTCGAGAAAAAGACCGGCCATCGAGTCAAGACCATCGCCGTGGGAACGGGACAGGCCCTGGCCATGGGGGAAAAGGGGGAAGCCGACGTTCTTCTGACCCACGCCCCCGAAGCCGAGAAGAAGCTCGTGGACTCGGGTACGGTCCTGAATTACCTGCTGGTCATGCACAACGATTTCATCGTGGTGGGTCCTCCCGAAGACACCGCCAAGATCAAGGGCAAATCCAGCGTGGATGCGTTCAAGGCCATTTCCCAGGCCCAGGCCGTCTTCATTTCCCGGGGAGACGATTCAGGGACCCACAAGAGGGAACTGTCCGTCTGGAAGAAAGCCGAAGTCAGCCTCACCGGAGCCAAGTGGTACCAGCAGTCCGGGCAGGGGATGGGGGCCACTTTGCTCATGGCTTCGGAAAAGCAGGGGTACACCCTGACGGATCGAGCCACCTACCTGAGTCAGAAAAAGAACCTCAAACTGGATATCCTCTCCGAGGGAGACAAGGCCCTCCTGAACATCTATCACGTGATGCAGGTCAACCCGGAGAAATTTCCCAAGGTGAACGGGGAAGGAGCCAAGGCGTTCGCGGAATTCATGGTGGCCCCTGAAACCCAGAAAATGATCGGGGAATTCGGCAAGGACAAGTTCGGCCAGTCCCTTTTCTTCCCCGATGCGGGAAAGACCCTGTAGCAACCCGGCGGACCGATCCCCGGGAACGAGTTCGCTCCGCAAAACCATGCACCCAAGGTCTTTCCATCCGGGGGTTGCCCCTGCAGATCGAGGGCGACCCCCCGGCCGCCGATTGTAGGCTTTCCAGGGGGAGGGCGGGCGGTGCCCCCCTTCGAGCCCGCCTCCTCACATCTTTCCGGGAGACTCCCGGCCTGCACTCCGGGCATACTCTCGTCCCCAACCCTACAATGGAAAGGGCCCTCCCAGGGCGCCGTTGCGCCGACTTGGGCAAAAACTCCGGACTGGGAAATTGGGGGCGACTCCGCTACGATGGGCCGGCGGTCGCTCAAGGGGCTTGTTTTGTCTGCGGCCCTGCGAAACGATGGGGACAAGAAACCACTTGGGAGGCAGTTCTCCCATTCCGTCGAACACCCAAACGTTCCGGAGCGGGGTTCCACCATGAAGATGTTTGTTTGGCGTCACAGCAAGAAGCTCTCGAGTTGGTCCATGTTCGATGAGCCTCATATCTACCGGGACAACTATCTCAGGGCCGAAGTCTCCGTTCTGGCCGATTCCCTGGAGGAAGCCCTGCAGTGGCTCGAATCTTCCGGGGAATGGAATATCGAGGAACTGAGAAGAATCGAGCCGCGGGTCGTCGCTGCGGATCAGCCGGGGATCGTCTGGAAATCCATTGATTTTGGGTAGACGAGGCGGGTTTCTCAGGATCGGACGGGGTCTTCCATGGACGTCATGAGTTCACCCGAAGTGGTGCGATCCATGCCCGGAGGGATCCCGGGGTCCGAACTTGCCGTCATTCCCCGGGCGGGGCATGGTTCGAACCTCGAGAATTTCGACGAGTTCACCCGGAAGAAGACGGAATTTCCAGAGAAGCTCGAATGAAAGCACCCGTGGAAGCCCTCTTTTCACGCTTTGCCGGAGGGGGAAGCTCTCGATTACGGATAACCCGGATTTTCTGAGACATCCTCACTCTGCCTCCGAGGGAACAACCGCTTCCGGAGCGGGCTGCGACCGCTTCTCGGACCAAAAAGAGTTGCTTTTTGCGATTCATTCTTCATAATGAGCGAGGGTCTTTTCAGGGCCTTGAGCTTTTTGACCGATGTATCCGGATGACTACCATCCGCATCCCCCGGTTTTGTTTCATGACCGTCACTCTTCAAAAGGAGGTAGCCGCAGTGAAAAAGCGACCCGGTTTTCAAGACTGGTCACGGGTTCGGAGCTTCGTGTTTTTCTTATGCCTGACGGCGGCCCTGCTGCCGGCCCCGGCAACCCGGGCCGCCGACGGGCAAAGACCCTCGATGGCTCCCGAAAATCCGGCTTTCCAACAGTACATCGAGGACGTCGAGTTCGGCCGGTTGGAACCGCTCATGGTCGGAGATTTTCCCTCGGGGATCGTGCCTCCGCCCGTGAAGTTTCCCCGGAAGGCCATCGAGTCCGTGGAGCCCATGAGGGCCATTCCGTCCGCTTACGACCTGCGCAAGAAGGGCCGGGTCACTTCGGTCAAGGACCAGGGAAGCTGCGGATCCTGCTGGGCCTTCGGGACCTACGGTTCCCTGGAATCCCGCCTGATGCCCGACAAGGCGTGGAACTTTTCCGAGGAGAACCTCATCGAAAACCACGGTTTTGACAAGGGCCCCTGCGACGGCGGCAATTATGAAATGTCCACGGCCTACCTTGCCCGTTGGAGCGGTCCCATCAAGGAATCCGACGATCCTTACAACCATGGGGGAGGAGTGGGCGTGTCGGCCGCATACAAGCCGGTCAAGCACGTGGCCGATATCGTGTTCCTGCCGGAGCGGGCGACTCCCAAGGACAACACTGCGGTAAAGCAGACGATCATGAAATACGGGGCCGTGGCCGGCTACATTTACTACAGCAATTCCTACTATGACTCGACCAACTACACCTACTACTACGGGGGATCGAGCAGCGTCAACCACGGGGTGGCCATTGTAGGTTGGGACGATTCGTTTAGCCGCAGCAAGTTTAAAGCCTACGGCGGAAAGTTGCCCGCGGGCAACGGCGCCTTCATTGTGAAAAACAGCTACGGGACGACGTACGGGCAGAAGGGGTACTTTTACGTTTCCTATTACGACACCAGCATCGAGCCGTCCATGGCTTTCAACCTCGTGGACTCCCCCACCAAGTATAATCAGATCTTCCAGTACGACCCCCTGGGGGCCATCACCGGGGTCGGGTATTCCTCGACTACGGCGTGGGGTGCCAACATCTTCAAAAGCAGCACCACCTTCACGTTGAAAGCCGTGGGCTTTCACACCCTGGTGCCCGGCACTTCCTACACCGCCTACGTGTATAAGGGGGTCACGGCGGGACAGCCCCGGAGCGGGACCCAGGTGGCCAAGGTGAGCGGCAAGTTCCCCATGGCGGGATATCACACGGTTCCCATCGGGTCCGTGGGAATCCAGTCGGGGCAGAGGTTCTCCGTGGTGGTTTGCTTCAACACTCCCTCCTACACCTACCCCGTTCCCGTTGAGGCACGTATAGCCGGGTACAGCAGCAAGGCCACGTCCACCACGGGACAGGGTTTCATTAGTTCCGCCGGAAGCACCTGGCAGGATATCTACAACTCCTTTGCCAACAGCAGCGTCTGTATCAAGGCGATGGGGGTGAAATAGCCTGGGAGAAAACGGACGGGCCGGGAGACCGCGTCTACCCGGCCCAGCCCGGAACATGGGCCCGTGCGGTCCGCATGGCGCGGTCCAGGTCCCGGTATGCGGGTTCGAACCTTGCCACCAGATTCCAGTACCGGGGGGAATGGTTCGGGTGGACCGTGTGGCAAAGCTCGTGGATCAAAATATATCGAACCAGTTCGGGGGGGAGAAAGAGGAGCTTGTAATTGAGGCTGATGGTTCCCCTGGATGAACAGCTGCCCCAGCGGCTCTTCTGGCCCCTCACTTGAAGGGTCCGAAAGCCCAGGCCCGTTTCGCGGCCGATCCTCCCGAGCCAGGGGGCAAGGTGGGCCGTGCCCACCCGCTTGAGCCAGGGCCGCATGACCCTCCCCAGGTGACGGGCGTCTCGGACCTCTCCCCTCACCCGCCAGTCCACTTTCCCGTTGAGGACCAGTTGAAATCCCGGTTCGTCGTCTCCGGCGGGTTCCACGACGTAGCGCTCGTCCACGGCCCGGAGCCAAATGGAATCGGGCAGGGCAAACGGCTCTTGCCCCGAGTCGTTCCGTCCCGAAAACCGCTGGAGGGTCTCGTGGATCCAGTCCTTTTTCTCGATCAGGATGCCGGGGATTCTTCGTCCGTCGAACCCCCGGGGAACCACGACCTCGAGTCCCTTTTCGGGGGAAATCTTCAAAATCACCCTTCGCGCCCGGGGGTCTTCCCGAACGGAATAGGAAATGCCGTCTCCGAGACCCTCCTTGGCGGGCCCTCTCTTCTTAGAATCCCAGGTCTTCATTGATCAGGATTACCTTGATCCGCCCTTTGGGAAACGATTTCTCCACGATGGACCAGGCGTTGCAAATTCGGTCCGGGCTCTTGCAGTCTTCGCATTCCCCGGTCTTGACGCAGGGGACCTTCTTGTCCAGGCGCATGGCGTTCACGGGAGCCGCATACAGCTTGACGCGAATCATGGCGTCGTTGAGGTCGGCCACGATCTTGTTGCGCCCCACCAGGATGACGACATTTCGAGGGCCGAACACGATGGCGGACACGCGATTCCCGATCATGTCGAGATTGACCAGTTCGCCGCTTTCGGTGACGGCGTTGGTTCCCGTGATGAACAGGTCGGCCAGGAGCGCTTGTCTGCGGCGCTCGAACATGGCTTCGGGGGCGATGGACTTATCGTACGTGTCGACGACCTCCAACCCCGGCACGGCCTTCATCTTCTCGTACAGGCCCGTTCCGATGAAGGTGAGGGAGCCTCCCCAGGAGACGCTCTTGGCACCCGTTTTGGGGACAATCTCCTCGATAAGGAGTCTCCGAGCTTCCTCGACATTGTCGGCCACAAAGGCTTCAAAGTTGTGTTCTTCGAGTGTCTTTTTCACCTGGTTCAACCGGATTTGCCAAAAGTGATCGATCGGCCTTTCCATGGGACCCTCCCTGGTTGATGGGCAAACGGTCAAAACCCTTCGGGCCGAAGTCCGATCCTCCGGCCCCCGGGTGAATGGGGAAAACGGCCCTGCGGGCTTGTCAGTTCCGCATGCAATGCCGTAATATACACGAGCGAAGCCACCATGATGCAAATTGGGCCGGACATCAAGTGTTATCGTCCGGTCAAATCCCGAACCCCAGGAAGAACCGCGGACGTCTTTCCGGCCCCCGAAGGCCGGAAGCGCCCTTTTCGTTTCCCCAATGACTTTCCCTTTGACTTCCCGAGGAGTCTCCCATGGCACGATTCCGCCCCGTTTTCATCGAAGGAAGAGATCTGGACGACACGTGGTTTCAGCTGCTGGCGCAACTCTACGAGCACGGAAGGCGATACGAGATCACCGCCGGGTCCTACGAGGGGTCCCAGCGGGTTGCATACGACTTTGTTTCCGGGTTCATCCACTATCCCCATTCGAGACCCCTGGCCCCTCGGGTTCCCGAAAACAGCCCTCTGCCTCCCCCCACCACGGACGAGGAAATCGACAAGTACTTCGTCAACTACCTGATGTGCTCGGATGCCGCAGTCCATGAAGACTATCGCTACGCCACGTGGGTCGTGGGGGGAGACTATGAGCTTCCCCGGTTCCAGAAACCGGGACTGGCTCCCGTGGACAAGGAGACGGTCCGGGTTCCCAACCAGTTGGAGTGGATTGTCCGCCATTTCAGGGAGAAAGGACACGGAAACGAGCACTGCTTTCTTACGGTGGGATACCCGGAATCGAACTTCGCTTACGATCTACCCTACAGCAATCCCAACGAGCGGAAAACCAGCCCGTGCCTCCGAGGGCTGGACTTCCGCATCGTAGAAGGTCAACTGCTCACCCATGTCATCTACCGTTCCTGGGACCTGGCCTCGGGATGGGCCACCAACATGGGAGGGTTCACGCTGCTCAACGAGTACATGGCCGCGGAGATCGGGGTCGAACCCGGACCCCTGTCCTTCTCGTGCAAGTCCCTGCACTGCTACGAGCATGCATTCGAATACCTGAAACTGCGACTGGGAAAGGCGTGAGGTCCTTCGTGCCCCATCATCATCGAGGCTCAGTCAATCCGGGGGACCGGCGGCCCTTACCCTATTGCCGACATTCCCCCGCCTTCTCCTTGGCCTTGCACTCGTCGCACAAGTCCGAGTTGGGCTTGGTGCTCCGTGTCTCGACGTTGTAGCTGGTCGGATAGTTGGAACAATTCTCACACCAGTGCCATTTGTTGCTTTTCTTGTCTTTCACATACATGATCATGGCCGCTCTCCTTGAGGATCCGTGGGGGCAACATGCGAGGCACAACGGAACCCGTCGGGGTTCCATTTTCCAACATTCCGAGAATACGGCAAAGTTCTGTTTTGTCAAAACGGAAATCCGGGGGAAAGCCCGTGTCTTTGCCCGAGGATCCGCTCCGTCCCTTCAATTCCTGCGAGAGGTGATCAGGATGAACAATCCCGTTGGTGCCGATTATGTATTGCTGGACAGCCCGGCAATTCTCTCACGTCTGTTCTACCCCCGAGAAGACTGGAGGCCGGGGGACTGGGAGCCCCCGGGGGAGGAAGTCGCCATCCCGGTGGAAGAGGGCGTCGAGGTGGGAGGAAGATTTCACCTTAGCGATCCCCACGGCTGCAACCTCCTGTTTTTTCACGGTAACGGGGAAATTGTGGCCGACTATGACGACATTGCCCCCATTTTCGGCCGCATGGGAATCAACTTCCTCCCCGTAGATTACCGCGGATACGGACGCTCCGGCGGATCCCCTTCGGCATCCTCCATGATGAGAGACTCCCATGAGATCTTTCGTTATGTGCGGAAATGGCTCGACGAGAACAAGCATTCCGGTCCCCTGATGGTCATGGGTCGGTCTTTGGGGAGTGCCTCGGCCCTTGAACTGGCCTTCCATTACCCGGAACAACTGGATGCCGTCATTGTGGAGAGCGGTTTTGCATACACGATGGCCCTGCTGCGGTTTCTGGGAGTGGACGTGGAGGGGATGGGTTTGGGGGAGGCGGACGGGTTTGGAAATATCGAGAAGATTCGCTCCTTTGGCAAGCCGACCCTCCTCATTCACGCGGAACTCGATTCCATCATCCCGTTTTCCGACGCCCAGGCCCTCTTCGATGCCTGCGGCGCCCGGGACAAGACCCTGGTGAAGATCGAGGGAGCCGATCACAACAATCTTTTCCTCGTGGGGCTCCCCACGTACCTTTCTTCCCTCAAGACCCTGGCGGACAAGGTAAAGGCCGGCACCTGATCGGCGGCGGGGTCAGGACCACCGAAGGAGGATCTTTTTTCCTCCGGGGCCAAAGGCATGCCGGAAGGCTGTTTCAAACTCGGCGGAAGGGTAGATGCCGTCAATCAAAGGGGTCACGTCCAGGAGGCGACGCTTGAGGTAGGAGAGGGCCAGTCGGAGGTCTCCGCATCGGGACCCCGCGATCTTGATTTCGTCCACGACGATCCGGGCCGAGTTCACGGAGGATGGAACCCGGGACGTGGTCTTTAGGACCAGGGTCCCCCGGGGTCGCAGGAAGGCCAGGGCTTCTTGGATTCCCAGGTCGCTCCCGGTAGCCTCCACCACCACGTCGAAGGAACCCGGCGGGGACGGGGCCGAGGGGTCGTCTTGGGGAGTAGAAACGTTGAAGACTTCGATCCCCTGTTTTCTTGCCGTCTCGAGCTTTTCCGAATGCCTTCCCAGCAGGACGAGATGAGGGGTGAGGGTTCGAAGGCAGAGGGCAATGAGGAGCCCCAGCTTGCCGTCTCCCATCACCAGCACCCGGTCCGAGCTTCGGATATGGACCTGCTGGGAAACGTCCAGAGCCGCCGCTAGGGGCTCCGCGAATACCGCCTCCTCGTCCCGGATGCCGGCTTCCACGAGATGAACGTTGGCTTCGGGAACCTTGAGATACTGGGCGAATGCGCCGTCCCATCCCTGAATGCCCACGGCCCTCCGGGACAGGCAGTGCTTGGGAACATCGGCCCGGCACCAGGAACACTCACCGCACCCGATATTGATGTCCGCCACCACTCTGCTGCCCTCGATTTCTTTTCGCCCGGGAGCCCTTTCCACCCGGCCCACAAACTCATGGCCCGGCACTCCCCGGAAGCCGTAGTAGCCCTCGAACAGTTCGCGATCCGTGCGGCAGATCCCCGTCAGGAGGGTCCGTATGAGGACCTCCCCGGGCAGAGGTTCCGGTATGGGCACTTCCACCAGCCGAATGGAACCTTCATCAAAAACCACGGCATTCATGCACGAAGAAACAGACATTTGTCCTTCAGTCGTTCGGAGTTCTAGGGAGGAGGATACGCTGCAAGTGAATCTTACGATTGGTTTTCTGTCAACACAAATTTCCGGCATGACTCCCGACCCCGGCCATGGGCGTCCGCTGCCCTATGGAACAGGGGCTTCCTGGTAAGCGGGAGAGGGGACGAGGACCCGGAGGCCTTGAACCCTTTTTCTTTGACATGTGGATTGGAGACCGGTTATATGACCCGCAAGACAAAATGAATAAGGGTCGTGGGTCCAAGAGATAGTGGTGCTCTTGGAGGTTAAGGTTCAGAGGATAGTCGGGCCGCTATACAACACCG